>NZ_JBSFLB010000013.1:0-220555 GCF_053598835.1 Streptomyces sp. NPDC001070 | reverse complement strand
TGGATGTCCGCGATCACCGGGATCTGCGACTTCCTCGCGATGGTGGCGAGGGCGTCGGCGTCGTCCTGCGAGGGGCAGGCCACCCGGACGATCTGACAACCCGCCGCCGTCAGTTCCGCGATCTGCTGGAGGGTCGCGTTGACGTCGGCGGTGAGCGTGGTCGTCATGGACTGGACGGAGACCGGGGCGTCGCCGCCCACCGCCACCGACCCGACCTGGATGCGCCGCGAGCGGCGGCGCTCCGCGAGTGGCCGGGCCGGTACGGGGGGCAGGCCGAGCGACACAGGCTCGACAGCTGTCATCGCGACGTCACTTCCCGCGGTTGCCCGTGACGGTCTCGCGGGTGGCCCTGATGGACTCCTTGAGGGAGGTCATCGTGGCCAGGACGGCGGTCGGCTCGTAGCCGCAGTGCGCCATGCAGTTGGCGCAGCGCGGGTCCTTGCCGCGGCCGTACTTGCTCCAGTCGGTCTCCTCGATCAGCTCCTTGTACGTGGTCACGTAGCCGTCGCTCATCAGGTAGCAGGGCCGCTGCCAGCCGAAGAGGGAGTAGTTGGGGATGGCCCAGGCCGTGCAGGGGAAATCGACCTTGCCCTCCAGGAAGTCCAGGAAGAGCGGGCTGTGGTTGAGCCGCCACTTCTGCCGGTTGCCGCCGGAGAACGCCTTCTTGAACAGCTCGCGGGTCTGCTCCACGCCCAGGAAGTGCTCCTGGTCGGGGGCCTTCTCGTAGGCGTAGGCGGGCGAGATCATCATCTCGTCGACCTGCAGGTCGTCATTGAGGAAATTGAGCACCTCGATGATGGTCTGCGGGGTGTCGGTGTTGAAGAAGGTCGAATTGGTGGTGACCCGGAAACCGCGCCGCTTGGCCTCCTTGATCGCCTCGACCGCCTCGTCGAAGACGCCTTCCTTGGCGACCGACTCGTCGTGCCGCTCGCGCAGTCCGTCGATGTGCACGGCGAAGGCGAAGTAGGGCGAGGGGGTGAACTTCTCCATCTTCTTGCGCATCAGCAGGGCGTTGGTGCAGAGGAAGACGTACTTCTTCCTTGCCACCAACTGCCGTACGATCTCGTCGATCTGCGGGTGCATCAGCGGTTCGCCACCGGCGATCGACACCATCGGCGCACCCGATTCCAGGACGGCGCCGACTGCCTGCGCCACGGGCATGCGCTGCTTGAGCACGCCCGCCGGATGCTGGATCTTTCCGCAGCCCTCGCATTTCAGGTTGCAGGCGAAAAGCGGCTCCAGTTCGACGATGAGCGGGAACTTCTCTCGCCTGCGGAGCATTTTCTGTTCGAAGAGGTAGGTGCCGACCCTGATGGACTGTCGGAGCGGCATGGCCATCTAGCTCACCTCCAGGGGAGCGCGGTAGAGCGGTGCCAATCGAGAAAAGCAGGAAGAAGATCCCTCAGCACGCGGAACGCGGTGATTCCGGTGCGGAGTGTGCCGACCCGCACAAGCTCGTACTCGGGCGTGTCGACGACCACGCGGGCCGCGGCGACCGGGCGTGGACCCCGGGCGAGCGCGGCCCGCATCATCGCCGCCGACTCCATGTCGACGGCGACCGCACCGGTGGTCCGGAGCGCGGCCCGCTCCGGACCCCGTACGACATGGTCCGACTCGGCGAGCCGGCCGATGTGCACGGTATGCCCCGCCGCCTTGAGCACGGCGGCGAGTGATTCCCCGTCAGGCGGCTCGTCGGCGACGACCACGTCGCCGGGCCGCATGCCGGTGGCCAGTCCGGCGCAGAAGCCGGTGGTGAGGACCGCGGCCCCGTCAAGGGCGGGGTCGCGCAGCGCCTGGGTGACGGCGCGCTCCGCTGCCTGCGGCCCCATGCCCGTGCGCACGAAGCTGACGGGGCCGGCGGCGTGCGTGCGGTCGCCGCCGCGCAGTGCGAACCGCTCCACCCGTAGGGCGCAGACGATGAGCAGCGGTGGGCCGGACGGCCCCATCAGGCCCCCTTCCGTAGCTCGCCGAACGGCTCGCCGCGCACATAGCGCCCGAGGGCGGTGAGCGGGAAGACCATCCGGTAGAGGTGGTAGTTGATGGAGAAGTCCCGGGGGAAACCGGTGCCGGTGAAGTACGGCTCGTCCCAGGAGCCGTCCTCCTGCTGGGTCTCCGCCAGCCAGCGCACGCCGCGCGCCACGGCCTCGCCGTCGCGTTCGCCCGCCGCCAGCAGGGCCAGCAGGGCCCAGGCGGTCTGGGAGGCGGTGGACTCGCCGCGGCCGATCCACTCGGCGGAGGAGTACGAGCGCAGGTCCTCGCCCCAGCCGCCGTCCTCGTTCTGCACGGACTCCAGCCAGGTGACCGCCCGCCGGATCGCCGGATGGCTCGCCGGCAGGCCCGCCACCACCAGGGCGGGGACCACGGACCCGGTGCCGTAGATGTAGTTGACGCCCCAGCGGCCGAACCAGGCCCCGTTCTCCTCCTGTTCGGCCAGCAGCCAGTCGATCCCGCGCCGGGTGTGGGGATCGTGCTCCAGACCGAGCGCGGCCAGCATCTCGACGACGTGGGCGGTGACGTCGGCCGACGGCGGGTCGATGACCTCCCCGAAGTCGCAGAAGGGCAGCCGGTTGGGGAAGGCGCTGGTGTTGTCAGCGTCGAAGGCGCCCCAGGCCCCGTTCTTCGACTGCATCCCGATGTTCCAGCGCACCCCGCGTTCCACCGAGGTCTTCACCCGGACCGGGTCCGGGTGGTCGACCCTGAGCAGGGCGAGGACGACCTCCGCGGTGTCGTCGATGTCGGGGTAGGTGTCGTTGTGGAACTCGAAGGCCCAGCCGCCGGAGGGCAGGTCGGGCCGCTGGACAGCCCAGTCGCCGCGCTTGGTGATCTGTTCCCCGAGCATCCAGTCCACCGCCTTCACCAGCGCCGGGTGGTCGGCGGGGACGCCGGCGTCGGCCAGCGCGATGGTCGCCAGGCAGGTGTCCCAGACCGGGGACTGGCACGCCTCGATCATCCGCGTGTCCTTGTCCGGCCAGACCGCGAAGTCGTCCAGTGCCTTCAGTCCCGCGCGCAGCACGGGGTGGTCGAGATCGTAGCCGAGCAGGTGCAGCGCGATGACGGAGTAGACGGCGGGCGGCTGGATTCCGCCGAAGCAGCCGTCGTTCTCCTGGCGTTCGATGATCCAGCGCGCCGCCGAGCGCATCGCGGCCCGGCGCAGCGGGCGCACGCTGACCTTGCGGTAGGCGTGCAGCGCCCGGTCGAGTCGCTGGAAGAAGCCCTCCCAGCTGGACAGCGGGGCGCGCGCGGCGGGCGGGTTGGGCCGGGCGGGATCGGTGTGCAGCTCGTCGAGAGTGAAGGGAGCGGGCCGTACGGGCCGGTGGGCGCCGACGACGGTCAGCGGCACGATGGTCTGCCGGGCCCAGCTGGCGAAGGAGTAGATGTTGAGCGGGACCCACTTGGGCAGGTAGATGAGCTCGGGGGGCAGCTCGGGGAGGTCCTCCCAGCGCCACCAGCCGAACAGCGCGAGCCAGATCCGGGTGAACACCCGGGCCCGGGCGATGCCGCCCTGCTCGCGGACGAAGGCCGAGGCCGCGGCCATCCAGGGCGCGTCCGGGGCGTCACCGGCCAGCCGCAGGGCGACGTAGGCCTCGACGGTGGCGGAGATGTCGCCGGGCCCCCCGTGGAAGGTGGGCCAGGCGCCGTCGTCGCGCTGCTGGGACCTGATCCAGCGGGCGGCGGCCGCGGTGACGCGATCGTCCTGGATGCCGAGGAACTGACGGAGCAGCAGGTCCTCGGCGTCCATCGTCACATTGGTCTCGAGGTCGCCCTTCCACCAGCCGTCTGGATGCTGACGCTCCAGCAGGTGGCCGATGGCTCGGCGCGCGGCGCGCGCCGCGAGTTCCTCGGTCGTGCGTGCCGCGCCGTCGAGGACGGACCCGGGCGTCGGCTCCGGGATCGTGCCCGAGGCCTTCGGTCTGGCCGAGGGTGTCCCGCGGGCCGCCTCGCCCCCGGGACCGCCGTCGGTCGTCGCTGTCATGGCTTCCCCTTTGCACAGTCGTTCTGTCTGCGGTGTTGGGGCTGCCGTCGGCCGTCACGCGCGCCCGGCCGGCGACGTACTGCGCTCCAGTTGTGTCGTCTACTTCTCGCGAACCACCACGAAATCCGCCAGGCCCACGAGCTTACGGCGAACTTCTCCCGGCATGTCCATTTTGTCGAGTGCGGCGATCGCGGTGGCGTACTGCCGGCGGGCTTCCCGGGAGGTCCACTCCCGGCCACCGGCCTCCTCGATCAACGCCGCCCTCGTCGCGAACTCTTCCTCATCGAATGACTCAATATCATTACGGTCCGACGAATCCGCGGCCTTCGCATCCGCTGCGAGCAGCTCGGCAAGCCGCTCCGAGGCCGGTCCGCCCGCGGCGAGCGCCGCCACCACCGGCAGGGACTTCTTGCGCTGGCGCAGGTCGCTCCAGGTCTGCTTGCCGGTGGCCGCCGGGTCGCCCCAGATGCCGAGCAGGTCGTCGACGGCCTGGAAGGCCAGGCCCAGGTGGTAGCCGTACTCCTCCAGGGCGTCGGCGTCGGCCTCGGAGGCGCCGCCGAGCACCGCGCCGATGGAGCAGGCGCAGGCGAGCAGGGCACCGGTCTTGTTGCCCTCCATCTCCAGGCACTCCTCGACGGTGACCCGCTCGCGGTGCTCGAAGGAGATGTCCTGGGCCTGACCGTCGATCAGCTTGCGGGTGGCGGTGGTGAGCCGGCGGGTGGCCCGGCCGGCCTCGACGGTGCCCTGCTCCAGCAGGATCTCGTTGGCGAGGGCGAAGAGCGCGTCGCCGACCAGGATGGCCTGGGCGGGTCCGTGGACCTTCCACACGGTGTCGCGGTGGCGGCGCTGCTCGTCACCGTCCATCAGGTCGTCGTGCAGCAGGGAGAAGTTGTGGACCAGCTCCACGGCGACCGCGCCGGGGACGCCGACCTCGGGGGCGGCGCCCGCCGCCTCGGCGGACAGCACTGCGAGTGCGGGGCGTACGGCCTTGCCGCTGTCGCCGTGGGACGGGTTGCCCGCGGCGTCGATCCAGCCGAAGTGGTAAGCGGCGACGGTGTCCATCGGGGGTGCGAGGCGGTCCACGGCGGCGCGCAGCACCGGCGTGGACAGCTCGCGGCCGCGCTCCAGCATCGCGGTCACGGTCGCTCTGTCGACGCCCGCGGTCATCTGCTCGTTGCCAGCGGTCACATTCTCTCCTCTGATTGCACTGGTGATGCTCATACCGGCTCCAAGCCTTCGATTGCGAAGGGTCGTGGGTCGAAGGGATGGCGGAGTGCGGTCAAAGCTGCTCGGGAGGCTTGCAAACCGCTGCGGACCGCGCTTTCCATCGTCGCGGGCCAGCCGGTGGCGGTCCACGCACCGGCGAGCCAGACGCCCGGTGCCCGGGTGCGGGAACCCGGGCGCAGGGCGCCGACACCGGGGGCAGGCGCGAAGGTCGCGGTCCGTTCCCTGGTGACGAAGAAGTCCAGGACGGCGGCGTCGCGCGCTGCCGGGAGCAGCCGCTCCAGCTCCGGGAGGTAGCGCTCGCGCAGCTCGGCCACGGGGAGGTCGATCTCCTCCTGGGCCGCCGACTGGGAGAGGGCGACGTACTGGCCGCCGCCGGTGAGCCCGGAGTGCTCCGTACGGTCGAAGACCCACTGCACGGGGCTGCCGAGGGCGGCGAGGAACGGCTGCCGGAGGACCTTGCGGTCGTAGACGACGTGCACGTTGAGGATGGGCGCGGTGCCGATGCGCAGCAGCGCCTCCGGGTCCTCCAGGGCGCCGGCGGGGAGCAGCCCGTGGGCCTCGTGCTGCGGCACGGCCAGGACGACGGTGTCGGCCGTGAACCGTTCGCCGCGGCCTGGGCCGGTCTCGGCCTCGACCTCCCAGACCGGGCCGGCGTCCTCGGACCCGGCCGCCGCGGACCGTACCGGCTCGGGCGCGTCCGTGCGGGTGAGAGAGGTGGCGCGGGCGCGCAGCAGGGTGCGGACGCCCGCCTTGTCGAGGGCGGTGCGGGCGCGGTCGTCGTGCAGTTCGCCGAGCGGACGGGCGGCCCAGCCGATGTCGGCCGCGCCGGGGGCGGAGAGCAGCCCGGTCTTGAAGACCATGGCGGCCAGGCCCAGTGACGCCTCGTCGGCGGTGGCGTTGAGCGTCGCGACGCCGACCAGGTCCCACAACGCCTCGACGGTGCGGGCCGACTGACCGTGCTTCCGCAGCCAGTCGCCGAAGTCGGCCGCGTCCAGCGCGGGGTCGGCGGGGTCGAGCGAGCGCAGCGCGAGGGCGGCCCGGCCGACGGAGGCCCGCTCGGCCAGGGACAGGTGCGGATAGGTGGCCAGGCTGGCGGCCAGGTGCAGCGGTACGGGCAGCGCGGTGCGGCGCAGCCGGCCGAGCCGCGGCCGGGAGGCACCCACGTCGAGCACCGGGACGTCGAGCCGGTCCTGGAGCGTGACGAGGTCGGCCGCGTCGATGCGGTCCAGGAACCGCAGGTAGGCGACGCAGCAGCGCAGGAAGACGTGCTGGCCGTTGTCGACGGTCAGGTCGCCGCGCCGGAAGGAGAAGGCGAGCCCGCCGAGCCGGGGCCGGGCCTCGAGCAGGGTGACGCGCAGCCCGGCGTCGGCCAGTGCCAGTGCCGCCGTCGTACCCGCGAGGCCGCCGCCGATCACGACGGCCGTGCGCTCAGTCATGCGTCCTCCCCCGGGTGCCGCCGCGCGAGGCACGGCGCACCGTTGCCGACAGTGACGCCTTCGGCACGGCGGCGGTTGCCTCAGGGCGGCGGAAAACAGCGGTTTCCCGCGACGCCGCCGCTCCCGTGCCGATTGCGGCGCTTTTGCCGATGCGGGGGAAGGGGCCCGCGGGCGGTGGGGCGGGGGTCACGCGCGCCTCCTGGCGGCGCGGCGGGCGTCGAGACCGGCGAGGCCGCGTGCCGCGACGTACGCCTTCTGGTGGCCGGGCAGCGAGACGCGGCCGCGGAGCACGGCCTCGGGGTCGGCGGCGATGCGCTCCAGGAGCCGGCGGTAGATGCCGGCCATGGCGGAGACGCAGGCGCCGCTGCGTCGGTCGAGCATGGGCAGCAGCCGGTATCCCTCGGTGAACAGGGCGCGGGCCCGCTTCACCTCGAACTCGATCAGGCCGGCGAAGTCGGAACCGGGCGGCGGCGTGTCGGTGTGGAACCCGGCCGAACAGCCGAACTTCGCGAGGTCGTCGGCCGGCAGGTAGGTACGGCCGTTGGAGGCGTCCTCGCGCAGGTCACGCAGGATGTTGGTGAGTTGCAGGGCGAGACCGAGGGTGTCCGCGTACTCCGCGGCGCGCTCCCGGCCGGGCGCGCCCGGCAGCGTGCCGAAGACGCCCAGCGAGAGCCGGCCGATGGCGCCGGCGACGCAACGGCAGTAGGACGCGAGGTCGTCCCAGGTCTCGTAGGTGTCGCCGCGCAGGTCCATCTGGACGCCGTCGATGAGCTCGTCGAGCCCGCCGAGCGGGATCGGGAAGCGGCGCGCGGCGTCGGCGAGCGCGACGGCCACCGGGTCGGTGTCGTCCTCGGCGACGGCGCCCTCCGTGATCCGGGTGAGCAGGGCGCGGGTGTCGTCCAGCCGGATCTGCTTGTCGGCGAGGTCGAGGTCGCCGTCGCCGATGTCGTCCACCCGCCGCGAGAGGGCGTAGAGGGCGGACATGGCCTGCCGCTTGGGGGTGGGCAGCAGGCGGATGCCGTAGGCGAAGTTGCGGGCTTCGTGGCCGGTGACGACCTCGCAGTAGCGATACGCCGCGAGCACCGGTCCGGACATGCGATCGGAGCCGTTCACAGTCCGGCTCACCCCTCTCTTCGCAATGTCGACCCCACCTCGCGCAGCAGGCTGAACGTGCCCGCCTTCGGCGGCCCCGGCAGCACGTCGTACCCCGCGTCCGCGATCGCCCGCAGGGCGGCGCGGCCTCCTCCGGCGAACCCGGCGAGCAACAGCCTGAGCCTGCCGTGGACGCTACCCACCAAGGGGGTGCCTTCATTCAGGAGGTCTCGGGCGCGTTCCGCTTCGTACGCAACCAGTGCGCGCACCTGTGCGCCCGCGGTCGCGGCGGTGAGATCGGTTTCGGTGACGCCGAAGCGCTTCATGTCCTCGGCGGGCAGGTAGATGCGGTCGCGGCCGAGGTCCTCGGCCACGTCCTGGAGGTGCTCGATGATCTGCAATGCGGTGCAGATCGCGTCCGAACGGCGGATCCGCTCGGGCGTGGCGGTGCCGGTGATGCCGAGGACGAGCCTGCCGACCGGGTTCGCCGACAGCTCGCAGTAGGCGAGGAGGTCGTCGTACGTGACGTAGCGGCGGACGACCTGGTCCTGCCGGTTGGCCTCGATCAGGCCGAGGAAGGGCGCGGGGGTGAGCCCGTGCCGGCGGACGGTGGGGTGCAGGGCGCGGAGCAGGGGATGCCGGATGTCGTCCGGGCCGGCGTCGAAGACCCGGCGCAGGTCGGCCTCGAAGGCGTCCAGCATCGCGAGGCGGTCGCCGGCCGCCTCGGCGGGCAGGCCCAGCCGTACGGCGTCGGTGCGGCCTCCGTCGGTCAGGTCCCCGTCGCCGATGTCGTCGACGAGCCGGGCGAAGCCGTAGACCGCCATGAGGTCGGCACGCCAGGAGCGGGGGACGAAGAAGGGCGCGACGGGGAAGTTCTCGCGGGCCGCCTTGTCGAGGACGGCACGTGAATGGGGGTCCGGCGCCGTGCTCGCCCGCGCCTCGGGCTTGAGACCGGTCACCGTGGACGTCCCGGCGTGCGGGCGGTGGGCGCTTTCTCCCCAGGGGTCCACAGAGCCATTGCCGTCACATCCCCCGTTCTACACCGATAGCCCATTACACCCAATTTCGGACACGCCGCTCCTATAATTCCTGCTCCGGGCCGTCCGAGCACCCGAACCGACTCTCCGGACGTATCGCCTGAGATCCGGCGATTGAGCACCGCTACAGCTTACGGCGCGGACCCGCTCCGGCGTGCGCCGGGGGGCGGACCGATGTCGATCCGAAAGCAGGAACGCACAAACGGAGGGTCCTCATCCCCGGTGTCTCGCAAAATCCCGGGAAAATCATCAGCCCCATCCGCCCCGGAATCGGCGCGCCGCGGATGCGCCGGGTCGCCGCTCACCCACTCGGCGTAGCCGTGCCCGGGCGCGGCGGACGTAGCGGTCTGCGGGAGTCACACGAGAAAGGGCGACGGCCGTGGCGGCACGGGCGGGAACGGGGGTCAACACCGCCTGGGGCAAGGAAGTTCCGCGGGCAACTCGGCCTGCCCGCGCTCGGGGCGCCGGGACGTCCCGGACGGCGCCCGCGGGCCGGGCCGCATCGCGATCAGGGGCGCGGACCGCGCGGCGTCACTTCGCCGTGAACTCCTCGTACGCCTTCAGCACGACGTCGGTGGGACCGTCCATGCGCAGCTCGCCCTTCTCCAGCCACAGCACACGGTCGCAGGTGTCGCGGATCGACTTGTTGTTGTGGCTGACCAGGAAGACCGTGCCGGCCTCCTTGCGCAGCTCGCGGATCCGCGCCTCCGAGCGCTTCTGGAACGAGCGGTCACCGGTGGCGAGCGCCTCGTCGATCATCAGCACGTCGTGGCTCTTGGCCGCCGCGATCGAGAAGCGCAGGCGGGCGGCCATGCCGGAGGAGTACGTGCGCATCGGCAGGGAGATGAAGTCGCCCTTCTCGTTGATGCCCGAGAAGTCGACGATCTCCTGGTATCGCTCCCGGACCTCGTCCTGGGACATGCCCATGGCGAGGCCGCCGAGGATGACGTTGCGCTCGCCGGTCAGGTCGTTCATCAGGGCGGCGTTCACGCCCAGCAGCGAGGGCTGGCCCTCGGTGAAGACCTTGCCGCTCTCCGCGGGCAGCAGCCCGGCGATCGCGCGCAGCATCGTGGACTTGCCCGAGCCGTTGGAGCCGATCAGGCCGATCGCCTCGCCGCGGTAGGCCGTGAAGCTCACACCGCGCACGGCGTGCACCTTGCGTACGTTCGGATTGCCCTTGCGGGTGACCAGGCGGGACAGGGCACCGACGGCGCTGCCCTTGCCGGTGCCGGCGCCGTGCACCCGGTACACGATGTGCAGGTCGTCCACGATCACCGTGGGGACGCGCTCACCGCCCGTCGCGGCGTCGTAGTGCTCAGCCACGGCCGTACTGCTCCTCAGCCTTCCAGAAGTACACAAAGCCCCCGACGCCCATCACCAGGGCCCACCCCAGCGCCGTCGCCCACACGTGCGGCGGCAGTTGCGCGGAGGTGAAGCTGTCGATCAGCGCGAAGCGCATCAGGTCGATGTAGACGGCCGCCGGGTTGAGGTCGAGGGCGATCTTCACCACGGCCGGCGCGCCCGCCGCGAAATGGCTGATGCTGTACATGACACCCGAGGTGTACATCCAGGTGCGCAGGATGAACGGCATCAGCTGGGCGAGGTCGGTCATCTTGCTGCCCAGCCGCGCCATCACCAGCGCCAGGCCCGCGTTGAAGACCGACTGCAGCACCAGCGCCGGGATCGCCAGCAGCCACGACAGACCCGGCACCTCGCCGGTCATCAGCACGATCGCCAGCAGCACGAACATCGACATCAGCAACTGCTGCAGCTGGACGAGGGTGAACGCGATCGGCAGGCTGGCGCGCGGGAAGTGCAGCGCGCGGATCAGGCCGAGGTTGCTCGAGACCGCGCGCACCCCGGCGAGCGCCGAGGACTGGGTGAAGGTGAAGATGAAGACACCCGTGACCAGGAACGCGATGAAGTTGTCCACACCGCGGTCGGTGCCCAGCAGCAGGCCGAAGATGAAGTAGTAGACGGCCGCGTTGAGCAGCGGTGTCAGCACCTGCCACAGCTGGCCCAGCCGCGCCTGGGTGTACTGCGCCGACACACGGGCCCGGGCGAACGCCGAGATGAAGTGACGGCGGCTCCACAGCTGCCGCACGTACTCGGCGAGGCCCGGCCGGGCACCACTGACGGACAGGCCGTACTTCGCCGCCATCTGGGACGGCGTGAGACCGCCGTCCCCCGAGTGCGCCGAGCCCACGGCGACCGCACCGTCGTGCGTTGTCTCGCTCACAGTTGACACTTTCGTCCTCTAGTTGCGCCACGGGACCGGGTCCCGGTGCGCAGAGTGCACTCTCGTCCGAGCTTGTCAGATGATCGGGGGCCGGCCCAGTCGGGCGAGTCGCCACACAGTCCGCCACCGCATGGGCCGGCGCGGGCCGCTCGGGGTCGTCCAGCCCTCCTTGAAACCGCCGAACCACGCTCTCAGCGCGGGCCCCGAGGGCCGGCGCAGCAGGGTCAGCAGCATCCACACGCCCAGGTACACGGGCACCAGGGACCAGGGCAGGTTGCGGCGGGCCAGCCACACGCGGTTGCGGGCCACCATGCGGTGGTAGACCGCGTGCCGGCTGGGGGCGGTCAGCGGGTGGAAGAGCACCATGTCCGCGCGGTAGTCGATCATCCAGCCCGCGTCGAGGGCCCGCCAGGCGAGATCGGTCTCCTCATGGGCGTAGAAGAACTCGTCGGGCAGGCCGCCGACCTCCTGGAAGACCGCCGTGCGCACGGCGTTGGCGCCGCCCAGGAAGGTGGTGACGCGCGAGGAGCGCATCGGGTCGGAGGCACGCAGCCGGGGGACGTGGCGGCGCTGGGTGGTCCCGGACTCCGGGTCGGCGATGCGGAAGCTGACGATGCCGAGCCGGGGGTCCGCCGCGAAGGCCTCGCGGACCAGCTCGGCGGTGTCCTCGTTCGGCAGCAGTCCGTCGTCGTCCAGGAAGAGGAGGACGTCGACCTCCCGGCCGCCGGGGCCGAAGGCCTCGATGCCGACGTTGCGGCCGCCGGGAATGCCCAGGTTCTCGGGCAGCTCGACGGCACGCACGCCGGGAGGCAGCTCGGGCAGCGGCGAGCCGTTGCCGACCACGGCGATCTCGATCGCCGGGCCGCGCTGCTTGGCGACCGAGTCCAGCAGGTCGCGCAGCTCCTCGGGGCGGTTGCCCATGGTGATGATCACCGCTCCGAGGCGGAGCGTTCCGGCCGACGTCCCCACGGCGGTCACCTCAGCCTGCTCGACGCGAGGATCGACACCAGGTGCAGCAGCGTCTGCAGCACGGCGATGGCGGCCAGGACGCAGACGGCGATGCGCGTGAAGAGCAGGTCGCCGTGGACGAAGTCCGCGACACCGGCGACGAGGATCAGCAACGACGCCTCGACGCCACCCACCAGCCGGTGGAACTTCAGCGCGGAGGCGGCCTTGCGGGCCAGCGCCAGGCCTGAGGAACGGGGCGCGGAGGCCTCGTCCTGGACGGCGGGCAGGCCGCTGCGGGAGCGGGCCACGTCCACCAGGTCGGTCTCGGCCTTGATCAGGATCGCGCCGAGCGCGGCCAGCGTGCCGAGGAAGGCCCAGCCCCACTGGGTGGTGGCACCGTCGCGGTGGAAGAGGTCGGCGGCGCGCAGCCCGAAGCCGACCAGCAGCGCCGCCTCGGACAGGTAGTGCCCCACCCGGTCGAGGTAGACGCCGGTGATCGAGGTCTGCTTGCGCCAGCGGGCGACCTCCCCGTCCACGCAGTCCAGCAGCAGGTACAGCTGGATGAGCAGCGCGCCCGCCACCGCACCGGCGAGGCCGGGCACGAGCAGCGCCGCACCGGCCGCGATGCCCGCGACAATCATGAGATAGGTGAGCTGGTTGGGGGTCACCCGGCTGTTGACGAGGTGCCGGGTCCAGCGCAGCGAGATTTCCCGCATGTAGATGCGTCCGGCCCAATGTTCACCGCTGCGCCGGTCCTTCAGCCCCGCGGGGTGAACGACCGGTCGCAGCTCAGCTACCGATGGTTTTGGCATAGTCGGCGTATGCGTCCCTGATCTGGTCGGTGGAGAGCTCCAGGTGCTCCAGGATCGTGTAGCGCCCGGGGCGGGTCTGCGGAGCGTATTCGATGGCCTTGACGAACTCGGCCTCGGTGAAGCCGATTTCGCCCGGTGTGGTGGGCAGTCCGTGGCGGTGCAGGACCTCGGCGAACAGGCCTGCCTCCTCCGTGGCACCGCGCAGGAACATCGCGAAGGCGGCGCCGATGCCGACCTGCTCTCCGTGGGCGGCGGCCCGCTTGGGGTACAGCAGGTCGATCGCGTGACTGATCTCGTGGCACGCACCGGAGGCGGGGCGGCTGTCGCCGCTGATCGACATAGCGATCCCGGTGAGGACGAGGGCCTCGGACAGGACGGTCAGGAACTCGTCATCGCCCGTGCCCCCGGGGTGCCGGAGCACCGACTCGCCGGCGGTGCGCGCCATGGCGGCTGCCAGCCCGTCGATCGGCTCGCCGGTCTCCCGGTGGGACAGCTCCCAGTCCGCGATCGCCGAGATGTTGGACAGGGCGTCCCCGATGCCGGAACGGACGTAGCGGACCGGGGCCTCGCGGATCACGTCGAGGTCGATGACCAGCCCGATCGGGGTCGGAACGCCGTACGAGCCACGGCCGTTGTCGTTGTCGAGGGTGGACACCGGGGAGCAGATGCCGTCGTGCGAGAGGTTGGTCGCCACCGCCACCAGCGGCAGGCCGACCCGCGCGGCGGCGTACTTCGCGGCGTCGATGATCTTGCCGCCGCCGAGGCCGACCACCGCGTCGTAGCGGTTGCCGCGCATGGCGTCGGCGAGCTTCACGGCACCGTCGATGGAGCCGCCGGCCACCTCGTACCAGTCGGCCCCCGGCAGCGCCGGGGCGAGCCGCTCGCGCAGCACGGCCCCGGAGCCGCCGCTTACCGCGATGGCCAGCCTGCCGGAACTGGAGATGCGCTGGTCGGCCAGGACAGCCGCCAGGTCGTCCAGCGCTCCGGCACGGATGTCGACCACGAGCGGCGAGGGGACGAGCCTCGTCAGTACTGGCACGCGATCTCCCGGGCCCGGTTGAGGTCGTCGTGGTTGTCGATCTCGACCCAGGAGACCTCGCCGATGGGGGCGACGTCGACCTGGAAGCCGCGGTTGACCAGCTCCTGGTAGCCGTCCTCGTAGTACAGCTGCGGGTCGCGCTCGTACGTGGCCTTCAGCGCGTCGGCGAGGTCGGCGGCGGCCGCGCCCTCGATGAGGGTGACGCCGATGTACTCGCCGGTGGCGGAGGCCGGGTCCATGAGCTTGGTGATCCGCTGGACGCCCTTGCCGTCGGCGGTGATCACCTTCATCTCCTCGTCGGCGAGCTGCTTCACCGTGTCGAGGGCGAGGATGATCCGCTGCCCGTCGCCGCGGGCGGCGAGCAGGGTCTTCTCGACGGAGACCGGGTGCACGGTGTCGCCGTTGGCGAGGATGACGCCTTCCTTGATGACGTCACGGGCGCACCACAGGGAGTAGGCGTTGTTCCACTCCTCCGCCTTGTCGTTCTCGACGAGGTGGATCTTCAGTCCGTACTTGGCCTCCAGCGCGGCCTGCCGCTCGTACACGGCCTCCTTGCGGTAGCCCACGACGACGGCGGCCTCGGTCAGGCCGACCTCGGCGAAGTTGCCCAGCGTGAGGTCCAGGACCGTCGTGGTCCCCTCACCCGCCGGGTCCACCGGAACCAGGGCCTTCGGCAGAGTGTCGGTGTAGGGGCGCAGTCGCCGTCCGGCGCCGGCAGCCAGCACGAGGCCGATCATGCAGGTCCTCCAGTTTCGTCGTGTACAGCGGGTGCTTTCGGGGACACCCAGAAGCCGATGCTCTCGGTGAGCTCCACCACCGCCAGCGCGACGGCGAGGACCGTCAGCGCGACCGTGAAACCCGTGTTGTGCGCCAGGGCCGCGGCTGCCGCGGTGACCAGCAGTACCCGGCCCTCGTGACCACCGGTCGCACGTACCAGGGCCCGAGGGGGCGCCCCGGTCCCGCCGCGGATGCGGTACACCGTGTCGTAGTGATGGTAGGCGACCGCGGCCACCAGGCCGAAAGCCGCAGGCAATGCTCCGTTGACATCGGAAACCGCCGCGAGTACCAGGATGGTTCCGTATTCCGCCGCCCGGAAGACCGGCGGCACGAGCCAGTCCAGGGCCCCCTTGAGCGGGCCGGCGACGGCGAGGGCCGACGTCACGGCGTAGCAGCCGGCGGCGACGAGCGGCCAGGGACTGCCCACCGGGGCGAACAGCGACGTGGCGATCATCACGGCCGCGCCGGCCAGTGCGGCGGCCGGGAGGCCGCGGCCCCGGAAGAGGCGGGCGAGGCCCTCGGCGACCGGGCCGGTGTCGGCGAGGTCGGCCAGCGCCCGGGCGGCGCGGTCGCTGCCGGCGGCCTTGCGGGTCACCGAGCGCAGCACGCGGCCCGCCGTGGTGTAGCAGGCGGCCAGCCCGCAGCCGATGAGGAGCACCGTGAAGGTGATGCGCGGCGTGGTCGCCGCTGTGAGCACTGCGATCAGCGCCCAGCGTTCGCCGATGGGCAGCACGATCATGCGGCGCAGCCAGACCGTCCAGCCGACGCGGTCGAGCCGCTGGGACAGGACCGTGGCCCCGGCCCGGGCCTCGCCCTCCGCGCCCTGGACGGTCTCCGCGAAGGCGAAGTCCACGACGTGGCGGCAGGTCTGCAGCACCATGGCGCCGAGGGCCAGCGCCCACACGTCGTCGCCGCCGCGCGACGCACCGATCGCGAGGCCCGCGTAGTACGCGTACTCCTTGGCCCGGTCGAAGGTGGCGTCGAGCCAGGCCCCGAGTGTGGAGTACTGCAGCGAGTAGCGGGCCAGCTGGCCGTCGGTGCAGTCCAGCACGAAGGACGCCAGCAGGAGCACGCCCGCGGCGACGAACCCGGGGCGGGTGCCGGTGGCCGCGCAGCCGGCCGCGATCAGCGCGACCAGCAGGGAGGCGGTCGTGACCTGGTTCGGGGTGAGCCCGCGGCGGGCGCACCAGCGCGCGATGTAGCGGGAGTACGGGCTGATGAAGAAGGTGGTGAAGAAGCCGTCGCGGGACTTCACGGCGCTGCGCAGCCGCACCGCCTCGTCGTCGACGGCGGCGACGGCGGCCGCGGCGCGCTCGCGACCGGCCGCGTCGGCGGGGGCGGCCGCGACCAGGACGCCGAGATCCGGCCGGTGCACGGGGACGCCGTCCTTGTCCAGGCGCCCGGCGAGCCGGTCGACGAGGGTCTCCTCGTCGTTCCGCTCCTCCCCGGTCTCCCCGAGGGCCCGCAGCAGGGCGGTGCGGGCGGGGGGCCGTACCGAGACGGCGCCGGGGACGGCGGAGGCGTCGAAGCGGGGGTCGGTCAGCCCGAGCCGGAGGGCGTGGACGTGCCCGACGAAGCGCGGGTCGACCACGGCGACGCGTTCGGCGGCCGGAACGGCGTCGAGGAGTACGGCGAGCGAACCGGCGTCCTCCGCGGTGACGACGTCGAAGCCCAGGTCACGGAGGTCGCCCTCGATCGGCGACATCGCGACCGGCGTGCCGGTGAGAATGGCGGTCGGCAGAAGGACTCATCTCCCTGGACGTGCGTATGTGCTCGGGGACGCCACGGCCTCGTGGGCGCGGCGCCGCGCCGGGGGGCCGTGTCGGCAGAGGCTATCGGATTCCCGGAAGGCCCCGTTCACCGGCCGTTTCCCCTGCTGTGGGCCGCGGGGCGTGATCATCATGATGGATCGCGGGCTCGCCGACAACCGCCGGGTACGCGCCGCCCGGCAGGCCTCACGGAGAGTGCCCGGAGGCGTCTCGGGGGACTGGCACGGGGAGCGCCCGGTCCCACCGGGTGCGGCTTCCGGCGGGGTGGGCACACGGACCGCCCGGGGGCCCCGGGCCTTCGCCGAACAAATAGGGTGACGCCATGACATGGTTGATCACCGGCGGAGCGGGCTTCATCGGATCTCATGTGGTGCGGGCGATGATCCGCGCCGGCGAGCGCGTGGTCGTGCTCGACGACGGCTCGGCCGGTGTGCCGGCCCGGGTCCCCGCGGAGGTTCCCGTGGTGACGGGGTCCGTCCTGGACCGCGCGCTGCTGGACCGCGCGATCGCGGAGCACGGCGTCACGGGTGTGGTGCACCTGGCCGCCAGGAAGCAGGTCGGGGAGTCGGTCGAGCAGCCGCTGCGCTACTACCGGGAGAACCTCGGCGGCCTCGGCGCGCTGCTGGAGGCGGTGGCGGAGGCGGGGATCGGCCGCTTCGTCTTCTCCTCCTCGGCGGCCGTCTACGGTCTGCCCGAGGTTCCCCTGGTGACCGAGTCGACCCCGTGCCTGCCGCTGAGCCCGTACGGCGAGACGAAACTGGCCGGTGAGTGGCTGGTCCGCGCCGCCGGGCGGGCGCACGGGATCTCCACCGCCTGTCTGCGCTACTTCAACGTCGCGGGGGCGGCCGAGCCCCGGCTCGCCGACACCGGGGTGTTCAACATCGTCCCGATGGTCTTCGAGAAGCTGACCCGCGGTGAGGCCCCGCTGATCTTCGGCGACGACTACCCGACCCCGGACGGCACCTGCGTCCGCGACTACATCCACGTCGAGGACCTCGCCGACGCCCATCTCGCCGCGGCCCGCTGGGTCGGCGAGCGGGACGGCGCCGCCGACCTGACCGTGAACATCGGGCGGGGCGAGGGCGTCTCCGTGCGGGAGCTGATCGCGATCATCCTCGAGGTCACCGGCCGCAAGGACGTCGAGCCGGTGGTCGTACCCCGGCGCGCCGGCGACCCGGCGAGCGTGGTCGCCTCGGCCGAGCTGATCCGCCAGGAGCTGGGCTGGACCGCGGCACGCGGGGTCCGGGAGATGGTGGAGTCCGCCTGGGAGGGCTGGTGCCTGAACCACCCCGAGGCGCGCCCGGCCTGACCACGGGCGGCCCGCTACGCCCTGTGCGCGCGCCATCGCCGCAGGTCACCGCAGATGGCAACGGTCTTCGGCGGCGAGTTGCCCACGGACGGTGACCGTTGTTCACTGGGCTCGCCGGTCTCCGCGCACGGACACGCCGCGGCGCGGAGGGCGACGGACGGGAGTATCGGGCGATGGGGGCAGGGCACGGGCACGCGCACGGGCACGGCCACTCGCACGGGCCGGGCTCCGCACCCACCGGCACGGCGGCCGCGGCGTACCGCGGGCGGCTGCGCATCGCGCTCGGCATCACGCTGCTGATCCTGGTGGCGGAGGTCCTCGGCAGCGCCCTCACCGGTTCGCTCGCCCTGCTCGCCGACGCCGGGCACATGGCGACGGACGCGGCGGGCCTCGCGATGTCGCTGGTGGCCATCCACTTCGCGAACCGCCCGCCGAGCGAGCGCCGCACCTTCGGGCTGGCCCGGGCCGAGATCCTCTCGGCGGTGGCCAACGCGGTGCTGCTGTTCGGCGTGGGCGCGTACATCTTCTACGAGGCGATCCGCCGGCTGGTCACGCCCACCGAGGTCGAGGGCGGGCTGACCATCGTCTTCGGCGTGATCGGCCTGCTGGCCAACACGGTGTCCCTGCTGCTGCTGATGCGCGGGCAGCGCGAGAGCCTGAACGTCCGGGGCGCCTTCCTGGAGGTCATGGCGGACGCGCTGGGCTCGCTCGCCGTGGTCGTGGCGGCGGTGGTGATCCTGGCGACCGGCTGGCAGCAGGCGGACCCGGTGGCGTCGATCCTGATCGGCCTGATGATCGTGCCGCGGACGTGGCGGCTGCTGCGGGAGGCGATCGACGTCCTGCTGGAGGCCGCGCCCAAGGACGTGGACATGGCCGACGTGCGCGCGCACATCCTGGCGCTGCCCGGGGTGGACGGGCTGCACGACCTGCATGTGTGGACGATCACGTCGGGGATGCCGGTGCTCTCGGCCCACGTCGTGGTGAGCCGGGACGTCCTGGACGCGGTCGGCCACGAGAAGATGCTGCACGACCTGCAGGGCTGTCTCGGCACCCACTTCGACGTGGAGCACTGCACGTTCCAGCTGGAACCGGTGGGGCACGCGGAGCACGAGGCACGGTTGTGCCACTGACGGCGTGGCGCCCGGTTCGACGCAGTGTCACGGAACCGGAGCGCGCTGCAACCACGCCCCGTGTCCCCGCGTGAGGCAGACTGAGGTCTTGTCGTCGATGCAAAGGATGGCCATGCCCACAAGCCCCCCCGCCGACCGGCCCCGCACCCCCGCCGCGGACCCCTCATCCAACGGCGCCACGGCGCCGATCCTCCTCGAGCTGGTCGACGAGGACGGCCTGACGATCGGCACCGCGGAGAAGCTGTCGGCCCACCTGCCGCCGGGGCAGCTCCATCGGGCGTTCTCGGTCTTCCTCTTCGACGGCGAGGGCAGGCTGCTGCTGCAGCGCCGGGCGGCCGGGAAGTACCACTCCCCCGGCGTGTGGTCGAACACCTGCTGCGGCCACCCCTACCCGGGCGAGCCGCCCTTCGTCGCCGCCGCGCGCCGCACCGCCGAGGAGCTCGGCGTGGCGCCCGCGCTGATGCGGGAGGCCGGCACGGTCCGCTACAACCATCCGGACCCGGCGTCGGGCCTGGTGGAGCAGGAGTACAACCACCTCTTCGTCGGCCTGGTGACCGCGCCCCTGGACCCGGATCCGCTGGAGATCGGCGAGACCGCGTTCGTGACGCCCGCCGAGCTCGCCGCGCTCCGCGCCACCGGGCCGTTCTCGGCCTGGTTCCCGACCGTGCTCGATGCCGCCCTTCCCGCGGTGCGCGAGCTGACCGGCGACGCGGGCTGGTAGCCGCCGGTCGCCCCGTTCAGTGCACCAGGCCGGGCGGCAGCGGGAGCGCGGCCCAGATGACCTTGCCGCCGGTGGTGGTCTGCTGGACGTCGCACATCCCGCCCGCCTCGGCGGTGACCGTCTTGACCAGCAGAAGACCGCGTCCGCCGGTGTCGGCGTCGTCGACCTGGAGGGCCTTGGGGCGGTACGGGTGGTTGTCCTCCACGGCCACCCGTACCCAGTCCACGCCGACGGCGAACTCGACCGCGATCTCCGGCGACAGCAGCGCGGCGTGCCGGACCGCGTTGGTGACCAGCTCGGAGACGATGAGGAGCAGGCCGTGCAGCAGCTCCTCGCTGACCGGTACGCCCTGCCGGACGATCAGATCGCGCACCGCGTGCCGGGCCTGGGGCACGGAGGAGTCCAGCGCGGGAGCGGTGAAGCGCCACACACCTTCGTAGGGGCGCGGGACAGCCGGCGCCATCGGGGGCACCGGGTCGGGGGGCGGGACGCTCCCGCGTACGTCCATGGCGGTCTTCACCCTCGCATTCACGCGATGCTCCCCGCAGTCCCCGGGGCCGTCCACGACGGGCGGCGGGGTCCGCCTCACGGATCGAGTGTCGGCAGCCGACGGGCCCGGCCCGAGCCGCTGACCGTAAATCCGCATCTTTCGACCGTCTCCGACTCAAGGCGATCGGACATGCCAGGCAGGTGAGCCCAACTGATCCGGTGGTTCCAATTTCACTGACGGGTCAGGGGGGCGTCCCGGGCATCGGCGACCATTCCGACGATGCGCCGGCCGCCGAGCCCGGCGCCGAGCAGTCCCAGCCCGTCGAAGAGCAGCGCCAGTGAGAAGAAGGCACCGATGACGTAGAGGCTGCTCTCCGGCCAGTTCGCCAGGACCAGGACGGCGAGCAGGATGCCGATCGCGCCCTGGATGATCGTCCACACCATCTGCGGTCCGCGCACGACCAGCCCGCCGAACAGCCGGAAGATCCCGCCGGTCAGGAAGAGCAGCGCCGCGAACATGGTGAGCGCGGCCGCGGTCTGTTCGGGGTTGCGGATGACGACGACCCCGGCGGCGATGTAGAGGGCCGCGACGACCAGGGCGAGCCAGAAGAAGTTGGTATTGCGGTTCTGCACCGCCTGGACCAGGCCGACCACGCCGCCGATCAGCAGCAGCCAGCCGAACAGCAGCATCGAGGTGATGGTCGCGAATCCCACGTAGAACAGCCCGACCAGGCCGCCCACGACGAGGATCGCGCCCAGGGCGGCGACCCAGCCGAAGCTGCGCTTGATCCCGGCCTCCGGGGGCTCCGGATGCTTCTTGCGTCCCTTGAACGGGGCCATGGCCGCCGCCTCCTTGCGCTCGTCGGGAGCCAGTCGGGAGCTACTGGTTCATATACCCGATTTGGCGGCGGACGGACCGGGATAGGATCCCGCTCCGGCGGCCTCCGGCAGCCGCGAGGACGACGAGATGAGGGATGCGGGCATGTCCGAGCCGTCCGGGCCCGGCCTGCTGGTCGACACGACGGGCGCCACCGCCACCGTGACCATCAGCAATCCGGCCAAGCGGAACGCGATGACCGTGGCGATGTGGCGGGAACTGCCCGGCCTGCTCGACGGGCTCGCCGCCGACCCGGCCGTACGCGTCCTGGTGCTCACCGGCGCGGGCGGGACCTTCTGCGCCGGCGCGGACATCTCCGACCTGCGTGACCCGGCGAGCGGTTCCGGCGCCGCGCAGAGCGCGGCCGTGGAGGCGGAGGAGGCGCTCGCCGCCTTCCCCAAGCCGACGCTCGCCGCGATCCGCGGCTACTGCGTGGGCGGCGGCTGCCAGCTGGCGGCGGCGTGCGATCTGCGCTTCGCCGCGGAGGGCTCGCGCTTCGGGGTCACTCCCGCGCGGCTGGGCATCGTCTACCCGGCGTCCTCGACGCGGCGGCTGACCGGCCTGGTCGGCCCGTCTGCCGCCAAGTACCTGCTGTTCTCGGCGGAGCTGATCGGCCACGAGCGGGCGCTGCGGACCGGGCTGGTCGACGAGGTGCTGGCGGAGGACGGGCTGGACAAGCGGGTCGAGGAGTTCGGCGGTGTGCTGGCCTCCCGTTCACTGCTGACCCAGGCGGCGGCCAAGGAGTTCGCCGCGCCCGATCCGGATCCGGGGCGGATCGAGCACTGGGCCCGGCAGGCGGAGGGCAGCGACGACACCGCGGAGGGCGTCGCCGCGTTCCTGGAGCGCCGCGAGCCGCGCTTCACATGGACGGTGGCGCGGTAGCGCGGCCCGCCAGGTGCGGCGGCAGCGGCACGCCGTCGCGCAGCGCCGGGTCGGGAACGGGCGCGCCCCACGCGGTCGTGAGCGGCAGGACACCGGCCCAGACGGGCAGTGCGGCGTCGGGGCCGTCGCCGTCCTCGGGCGGACCGGTGCGGATCTTCACCGATGCCTCGTCGGTGGCCAGGGCGAGCAGCGTCGTCGCGGCGAGCTCCCGGCGGTCCGGGCGGCGGGCGTGATCCCACTGCCCGGGGGCGCACTGCTCGGTGAGCACGCGCAGGCCGTGCAGCTTCTCCTCGGGGTCGGTGACGGTGCGGGGGGTGCCGAGGACCATCGCGCTGCGGTAGTTGACGCCGTGCTCGAAGACCGACCGGGCCAGGACCAGGCCGTCGACATGGGTCACCGTGACGCACACAGGGGCCTGCGGGGCGGGGCGCAGGCTGCGGCTCGCCACGGAGCCGTGGAGGTACACGGTGCCCGCGGCGTCGTCGTATCCGTACACGGTGGGCACGGCCAGGGGCGTGCCGTCGACGACGACGGCGAGGTGGCACACGAACCCCGCGCCCAGCACGGCGTCCAGGTCGTCGCGGGAGACGCTGCCCTGCTCACGGAGGCGGCGGTGGCGGGTGCGCTCGGTGACGGGGAGGGTGCGTCCTGGGGCTGGCATGGGCGGGGCCTCCGAGGGGGTTGCGTGGCTTCTGGGCGCCGAGGCTAGTCATATGAGCGGCACGACGCCATGTCCTCCACGGAATCGGTGGCGACCGCCGCCCGGACGACGGAATCGGTGTTTCGGCGATCCGGGTCTCGGCGACATGCCGACCGGTCGGTAACCTGCTGGTATGACCGCCACCGTCCCCGCCCCCGCACTCGAACCGCGCGCCGGCCGGCGCTGCCACAACGCGCTCAACCCGCTGCACTCGGTCGTGTACTTCTCCCCCGAGTACGACGACGGCCTCGCGGCGCTCGGCCTGGAGCGCGGCGCCATGGCCTACTTCGCCGGACGGGCCGCGCCGCTGGGCGCCGTGTCGGCCGGGACGGTCACCGCCACGTTCTACAACTTCAACCACGCGATCATCACTCCGGTCATCCCGCGCGCCTGGGAGCTGGCCGCCCCGGGAGCGGTCGTCGAGGCCCGGCTGCGCGTCGCCGACACCGTCCTGAACAGGCTGCTCGGACCCGAGGTCCTCGCTTCCGCCGATCTCGCCGACGCCGCCCGCCTCGCAGTGCGCGCCGCCGAGGCGTGCACCCGCGAGGCCCGGCCCCTCTACGCCGCCAACGCGGAGCTCCCCACGCCGGAGCGGCCGCACCTCGCGCTGTGGCACGCCGCCACCTTGCTGCGCGAACACCGCGGCGACGGGCACCTCGCGGCGCTCGCCGCCGCCGGACTCGACGGGCTGGAGGCGCTGGTCACCCACACCGCCACCGGCAAGGGATTCACCCCGCGCTTCGTGCGGCGCAGCCGCGGCTGGTCCGCGGAGCAGTGGGACGCCGCGCAGGACCGGCTCCGCGAGCGCGGCCTCCTCGACACGGCGGGCGACCTCACGGACCGCGGCGTCGAACTGCGCCGCGAGATCGAGGGCGTGACCGACCGCCTCGACCGCGCCCCGTACGAACACCTCGGCGCCGCCGGCGTCGACCGCCTCACCTCGCTCGCGGGCGCGCTCGCCCATCGCCTTCTGAGCAACGGCGGCTTCCCCCTGGAGCACTTCGGCAAGGGGTGAGGCGGCGGCGCGTGCCCGGTACGGCAAGGCACGCGCGGGAGTTGACGCGACCGTCGGCAGCGCCGCCTCCCGCTGCGGCAGGATGGGGCGGGTGGGGACGAGGCTCAGCGCTGACGAAGTGAGGGCGTGGCGGGCCCGGTCGCAGGGGCTCGCGGCGGGGCCGCGCGACGGGGCCGTGGCCGACGCGGTGCGCGGCGCCGCGGCGCTGCAGGCGCAGGACGTGAAGGCGTTCCGGCTGCAGGTGCGGGCCCGGGGCGCCGGGCCGCTGGCCGGGGACGTGGACGGCGCGTGCGGCGGCGAGCGGCGGGAAGTCGTGCGGACCTGGCTGATGCGAGGCACGCTGCACGCGGTGCCCGCGGAGGACGTGCGCTGGATGAACGCGCTGCTCGGCCCGCGGTACACCGCCGCCGCCCGCGGCCGCCGCGCGCAACTCGGCCTGGACGGAGCCACGTTGGCCCGCGCCCTGCCCGCGCTGGAGACCGTGCTGGCCGGGCGTCCGCCCATGCCGCGGGACGAACTCGTCGCGCGTCTGGGCGAGCACGGGGTACGCCTCGACCCGCGCAGCCAGGCACCCGCGCATCTGCTGCTGTACGCGGCCGGAGCGGGCCTGGTCTGCCGGGGCCCGGAGGCGGCGGGCGACACATCGACATATGTACTGCGCGAGGAATGGCTGGCGGGCGTCGAGGGTCCGGACCTCGACGGGGACGACGCCCTGGCCGAACTCGCCGTGCGCCACGCCCGCGCGTACGGCCCGGTGACCGAGGCCGACCTCGCCCGCTGGTCGGGGCTGCCGCTCGGGCAGGCCCGGCGCGGGGTAACCGCCGCGGGCAGCCGGCTGACCACCGTGGCCGGGCCCGGCGGCCCGATGCTGGTGGCCGCCGGGACGGCTCCTCCCCCGCCCGCCGGACCATTCGTACGCCTCACCGGGCACTTCGACCCGTACCTCCTGGGCTATCGCGACCGGGATCTGCTCCTGCCGCCCGCCGCGGCCCCGCGCATCGCCACGGGGGGCGGCCTGCTGATGCCCTGCGTGCTGGCCGACGGCCTGGTCGTGGGGACGTGGCGGCACGCGTGGCACGGAGGGTGCCTGGAGTTGCGGGTGGAGGCGTTCGGCGACGCGCCGGACGACGCCGTGCGGGAGGGCATCGCCGCGGAGGTGGCCGACATCGGCCGGTTCCTGGGCGCGCAGACCCGGTGGCGGCTCGTGGACCGGATCTGAGCGCCACCCGGCGACGGGGGCAGGGCGCCGGAGCTTTTCCGCGTTCGTGATCCTGCCCCTCGCACCGGGCGACATGATGTGGGCATGGCTTTGTCGACGGCGTTCACGGAGATGTTCGGCGTGCGGTACCCGATCGCACTGGCGCCGATGGGCGGGTCGGCCGGCGGCGCGCTGGCCGCGGCCGTCTCGCGCGGCGGCGGGTTCGGGATCCTGGGCGGCGCGTACGGCGACCCGGAGTGGCTGGCACGTGAGGCGCCGATCGTCGCGGGCACCGAACGGCCGTGGGGCGTCGGTTTCCTCACCTGGGGGATCGAACTCGCCGCGGTGGAGCTGGCGCTGAGCTACGGCCCCAGCGCCGTGATGCTGTCCTTCGGTGATCCGAGCCGGTACGCGGAGCATGTCCGCCGGGCGGGGGCTCTGCTGATCCTCCAGGTCACGGATCTGGAGGAGGCGGAGCGGGCCGTGGACCTGGGCGCCGACGTGATCGTGGCCCAGGGCACCGAGAGCGGTGGGCACGGGGCCTTGCGCGGGCGGTCCACCTTGCCGTTCGTGCCCGCCGTGGTGGATCTCGTGGCCCCGGTGCCGGTGCTGGCAGCGGGCGGGATCGCCGATGGACGCGGTGTGGCGGCGGCCCTCGTGCTCGGCGCCGCCGGAGCGCTCATCGGCACCCGCTTCCAGGCCACCACCGAGGCCCTGGCCGATCCCTCGATCACCAAGGCGATCCTCGAGGGGCGGGCGCAGGACACCGAGCGCAGCACCGTGCTGGACATCGCGCGCGGCTCGGCTTGGCCGTCGAAGTACTCCGCCCGCACTCTCGGCCACCCCTACCTCGACCGCTGGCGTGGCCGGGAGGCCGAGCTCACCGCCGACGCCGAGGCCCTTCAGGGGTACCAGGACGACGTGGCACGAGGCGCCGTGCCCCCGCTGCCGGTCTGGGCGGGCGAGGGGGTCGACCTCGTCAACGACCTGCCCTCGGCGGAGCACCTGGTCACCGCCATGGCCACCCAGGCCCAGGACGCCCTGGTCCGGGCCGGAGGCCGCTGACCCGGGCCCGAGGCCGCCGACCCGGCAGCCGTGCAGGCTCCGGACCCGGGCGCCGGATCAGGGCGTCGGCGCGGCCGGGGAGCGCGTGCTCGGCCGGTTGCGGGTGACCTCGCGGCTGTCGCTGCCCGCCGAGCGCTTCTCACCTCGGGCGGCGCCGATGCCGGCGACCACCACCAGCGCGGTCCCCGCCGCCTGCAGGACGGTCGGGATCTGGGAGACCAGCACCATCGCGGCGAGCAGGCTGACCGCGGGCTCCATGCCCGCGAGCGTGCCGTAGGCGGTCTTGCCGATGCGCTGCAGGGCCTTCATCTCCAGCAGGAAGGGCACCAGGGGCATCAGGACGGCGATGCCCGCCACCGCCGCGACGACCGTCCAGCTGCCGCCCGAGACGACACCCGGGGCGCCGAAGGGCGCCGTGAAGACGGTGGCGACGCCGAGGGAGACGGCGAGGCCGTGCTGCGCGGAGAAGCGGCTGCCCACGTGCTGGGTGCCGATCACGTACAGCGCCCAGCACGCGCCGGACGCGACCCCGAACAGCACCCCGGTGAGGTCCGCGCCGCCCTGCCACGGCGAGGTGAGGCACAGGACGCCCGCCGCCGCGAGCAGCAGCCAGGCCAGCTCGCGGCGCTGCCGCAGGGAGGCGACGGCGACGGCGAGCGGGCCGAGGAACTCCAGCGCGGTCGCGGTGCCCAGCGGGATGCGGTAGGCGGCCTCGGAGAAGAGCAGCATCATGCCGCCGCTGACCGCCCCGAGCAGCACCACGGCCACCAGGTCCCGGCGCGGGGCGGCGCGCAGAGCGGGCCACAGTGAGCGGCCGGTGAAGGCGAGCAGCAGCAGCGCCGCGAAGCCGACGCGCAGCCAGGTCGTGCCGGCCGGACCGATGTCGTCGAAGAGCTCCGTCGTCAGCGCGCTGCCGGTGTGCAGCACCGTCATGGCGGCAAGGATCAGCACGGCGCCAGGTATGCGGCGGGACGTAAAAGTATGCGGCTCGGACACGGGACCCATTGGACACGGCGCCCGTTGTTTCTGTCCACGAGTCATTGGCGGACGCATTGTTTACGATCAGTGGATGATCGATGGGTCCGACCAGCTTCCCGACCTCGGCCGGCTGCGCCTGCTGGTCGAGCTGAGCCGCCTGGGCACGATGGCCGCCGTCGCCGAGCGCACGGGCTACGGCACCTCGGCGGTCTCCAAGCACCTCGCCGTTCTGGAGCAGGAGGTCGGCACCCGGCTGCTCACCCCCGTCGGCCGCAGGGTGCGGCTCACCCCGGCGGGCGAGCGCCTGGTCGGGCACGCCGTGGGCATCCTCGCGGCGGTCGAGGAGGCCCGCGCCGAACTGCGCGGTGAGTCCGCCCCGGCCGGCCGGGTGCGGCTGGCCAGCTTCGTCAGCGCCGTCGAGCCGACCGTCGTGCCCGCGCTCGGCCGGCTGCGGGACGAGCACCCGGGCATCGAGGTGCAGCTGTACGAGCACGAGCCCGAGCAGACCCTCGCGCTGCTGCTGTCCGGGGACATCGACCTCGGCGTCGTCTACGACTACAGCCTCGTGCCGCGCACCGTCCCGGACGGCCTCAGCGCCCGGTGGTTCGCCACCCAGCCCATGCTGCTCCTGCTGCCCGCGGACCACCCCCACGACCCCGGCCCGGACGGGCCGGTGCCGCTGTCCGGGCTGAGCCGGCTGTCCGGGGCCGGGTGGATCACCAACTCGCGCGGCAGCGACGACGACGAGCTGGTGCAGCGCGTGTGCGCGCTGGCCGGGTTCACCCCGCGCATCGTCCACCGCGTCGACAGCCTCCACCTGGTGAACCTGCTCACCGGGGCCGGGCTCGGTGTCGCGCTGCTCGCCGAGTCGGGGGTGGAGCGGCAGCGCGCGGACGTACTGGCCCGCCCGCTGGACCCGCTGGTGGGCACGCGACGGCACTTCCTGGTGGCGCGCGCCGGGCAGTGGTCCTGGCCGCCGATCGCGACGGTCGCCCGGCTGCTCACGGGGTGAGCGCGTGCCGGGCGACCGCGGATCTCGGGGAAAAGAGCGTCCCGGGGATCAGCGGACGATTCTGACGGGTTCCTCGCCGGATCCGCCGGCCCCGGCGACGCCGGCCGCGTCCTGCCGGGACACGCCGTACGCGCACGGCATCGCCGGATGCCGGCCCAGCAGCACGACGCCCGCGGCGATCGCGGCGAGCCCGGCCGCCTCCCAGGCCAGAGCGCCCGGTGTGACCCGTACCCGGTCGCCGAGGAAGCCGACGCCGCAGGCGATCCCGGCCAGCGGCTGGGCGGCGGTCAGCGCGGGCAGCGACAGGCGCAGCGGGGCCGTCTCGAAGGCGCTCTGCACGAGCATCAGCCCGGTCAGCCCTATCGCGGCGACGGCGTACGGCTGCCAGTGCACCAGGAGCGCCGCGACACCCTCGACCTCGGCCACCTGACCGGAGATGCGGGTAAGAGCGTCCTGGAGGCCGTAGAGCAGCCCTGCGGCCAGCGCGAGCACGGTGGCCTCGGGCGACGGGCGCAGCCGTCGTGCGCAGGCGACCAGC
Source organism: Streptomyces sp. NPDC001070 (assembly GCF_053598835.1). NCBI lineage: Bacteria > Bacillati > Actinomycetota > Actinomycetes > Kitasatosporales > Streptomycetaceae > Streptomyces > Streptomyces sp. NPDC001070. Next base: position 192,292 of record NZ_JBSFLB010000013.1, on the reverse strand, counting down.
AGCAGCGCCAGGCCGACGACGACGCCCACGACCAGCCAGTGCCGCAGCGCCCCCGCGGGCGGCCCGCCGCCCGAGGGCCGTCCGGCCACGATGAACGCCGTGACGCCGAGCGCCAGCAGCGCCACGCCCGACCAGCCGTGCCATCCGAGTCTCTGGCCGGTGACGCGGCGCGAGAGCGCCATCGCGAAGATCAGATTCGTCGCGGTCAGCGGCTCGACGAGGGACACCTCGCCCTGGGTGAGCGCGAGGGCGCTCAGCACCATGCCGCAGATCATCAGGAAGACGCCGAGCAGCCACTGCGGCATGCGCATGAGATCCAGCAGGAGCCGGAAGGAGAGGAAGTCGGACAGCGGAGCGCGTTGGGCCGCGAGCTGCTGGAGGACGAAACCGAGCCCCAGGCAGCACGCAGCCCCCACCCCGAGCAGGAATACGGCCACCTCGTCAACCTCCCGGTGTCGCCGACTGGCCCGACCTTAGCCCCTCACCCGTCTTGATCGCGACGATTGTCCGCCCGCGACAGCCGGCCTCCCGACGGGAGCGACGCGACGGGGTGCCGCGTGGTACGCCTGCCCCGTACCCGCACGGGCAGGCCCGCCACGATGCCGCGGATGAAGTGCAGCTCGGCGACGACGTCCGCGAGCGTCCCGCACTCCGGGGCGGTGGGGAGCTCCGGCGGGCCGGCCGCCGGGGGCCGCCCGTCCAGGGTGTCGGCGACCGCCGTGAGCGCCGCGACCACCTGGGCGCCCTCGGGGTCCGAGGGACGTGGCGCCCCTTGCTCCATTCGGACGACGCAGGCGGTGGTCGCGTCCACGATCCGCTCGGAGGCGGCCACCACGCGGAACCAGTCGCCGTTGCCGCCGCGGCGCGAGGGCAGTTCCGCGGCGAGGGTCTCGGCGGCGACGCGGGCCTCGCCCAGGGCGCTGTAGGCGGCCCGGCGCAGCACCCTGCGGTCCTCGGGGCGCTCGTCGGCGGGCGCGCTCAGGACGTGGTCCAGGTAGACCCCGGTGCGCCGCTGCGCCAGGGCCAGCAGATGGCCGACCCTTGCGGTGGGGTCGGTCAGCGGTGGCAGGTGGCCGACGACGAGGACGATCGCGCAGGCGATCGAGGTGTCCAGCAGCCTGGACAGGGCCGCCTGGGTGTCGCCGCCGGCCCAGACGAACGCCAGCACCATGATCGTGACGGCCACGGTCTGCAGCGCGAAGTGCCGCGCCGCGAAGGGGAGGAGCGCGCCCGCCACGGAGGCGCAGACCGCGGTCCACCAGATCCCGCCGCCCAGGACGGAGGCCACCGCGGCGAAGATCAGCACCCCGAGCGCCGTGCCGAAGAAGCGGTTGACGACACGGGAGAACAGCGGTCCGATGTCCGGCTTCACCAGGAACGCGGCCGTCAGCGGCAGCCAGTACCAGTGGTCGGCGCGCAGGGCCAGGGCCACGGCGGCACTGGCCGTGACGCAGACGGCGACCTTCAGCCCGTACTCCCGGCCCACGGGCCCGAGGACGCGGCGGCGCAGCATCGGCGCCGCCCGGCGGGCAGGGAGCGGCGCGGCGTCCTCGGGGCGGTCCGTCTCCGGAGCCGTGCGGGCGAAGACGAGGGCCGCGCGCAGCATCATGGCGTCGAAGGCGGTGCGGGCCGCAGTGGTCGCCCCGGGCGCCGGAAGGGGACCGGGCGGCGTTCCCGTCCGCAGGGCCTTGGCGAGCCGCCGCGGGCCGTCTCCCGTCCCGGGCGGCAGGGGACGGGCCTCCCAGAGCAGGGCCGTGGCGGCGTCGGTCAGCTCGGTGGCCACGCCGAAGCGCTCGGCGAGCAGCAGTTCCTCGTCGCGCACGGGGATACGCAGCAGACGGCGGCTGAGCCGGCGCAGCCTCACCGCCTCGTCGCCGCGGTCGAGGGCGGCGCTGAGCCGCCGCCGCGCCGCCTCCGCGCCGGGCCCGCCGACGGCGTCGAGGGCGTCGGCGAGGGCGTCGAAGACCCGGGCCAGCGAGGCGCGCTCGCCCTCCAGCGCGCCGCCGGCCGGGCGCAGTGGGCGCAGCACGAGCCGCAGCAGGAGCAGCCAGCCCGCTCCGGCGAGGAAGCACAGCGCCCTGTACCAGGGCCCGCCGGGCAGCGGCAGGCCCATCCCGATCACCGTGGCGGCCAGCCCCTGCATACCGGCCCGCGAGCAGACCGGGCCGACCACGCTGGCCGCGCCTGACAGCGCGCCCGTCGCGAACAGCACCGGCAGCGCCCACCAGCCGCTCACCGCGTCCTGCGTCACGGCGCCCGCCAGCAGGCCGAGCGAGGCGATGAGCGCGGGCAGCCCGATGTTGACGACGCCCGTCCGGCGCGTCCCCGGCAGGTCGTTGAATCCGGCGAACAGCGCCCCGAGCCCGGCCAGCACCCCGATCTCGACCCGCCCGAGCGCGATCCCCAGCGCGAGCAGCGGCCCCGCCGCCAGCGCGCCGCGCAGCACCGCCGGCCAGGGCACGGGACCCCGCTGCCAGCGCAGCGGATGGGCCAGCCAGGACGGCAGGGCGAGGGAACGGCGGCCGGGGCCACGGAGCAGCACGGGCATCCTCACGGGACAAAGACGATCTCGGCGTCGGGAAAGACGCAGGCCAGGGCGCGTCAGGCCGCGGCCTCCCGCTTGTCAGCCTATCGGCCGCCGGTGTCCCCGCCGCTGCGCGGCCGTTGCGGCGCGATGTCGCGGCCGCCCGCGCCGCTGCGGGAACGCCGCCCGCACCGGCCGCCGCGCGGGCCCTGAGCCCCTCGTGCGGACGACATCCCCCTCCGCCCCGCGACGCGGACGACGTCAGTAGCGCGTGATCGCCGTCTCGCCCGACTCGGTTCCGATCGCGATGTGGGGGTGGCGGTCGGGGTCGGCCCAGGCCAGGACGCGGCGCATGGCGCGGGCGGGGACCGAGACGCAACCTGCCGTGGCGCCGCGGCCGTTCACGTGGAGGAAGATCCCGGCGCCGCGCTCCCGCACCGGGTGGCGGTAGTTGAAGCCGATGACGAGGGCGTGCGCGTACCGCTCGGCGTAGTCGGCCAGGTGCTCGGACCCGCCGGGGGCGCAGTCCTCGGGCAGGGGCTCGACCCAGCGGTTGCAGGAGGCGGAGGCGTTGTCCTGGCACCACCAGGACTCGTCGGTGACCGGCAGGTACTGCTTCGTCGTGCCGGGCGGCGCCGGCTCGGTGCCGAAGGCGAACGGCAGGTCGTACAGCCCGGTCGGGGTGGTCGAGGTGTCCTGTAAGCGGGTCCCGCCGTCGGTCAGGCCCCCCGCGCCGAAGCGGGCACCTGTGGAGCCCGCCAGGACCCAGCGGCCATCGCGCCGGTCCCACCAGCTCAGCGTCCCCGTCGTGGCGTCCGGGGCCGCGGCGACCGCGGTGATCAGCTGGGTGCCGACCCCGGTGTCCGCCATGCGGTCCGGGAGGGACGGCGGCGGCCACGGGCCGGCCGCCGCCGTGCCGGCCACGACGGCCGGCACGGCGAGGCGGGTCAGGGCCGCGCGGAGGCTCAACCCGGGAGCTGCGCCTCGATCGCGGCGACGATCTCGTCGGCCTCCGGCTCGGTGCGCGGACGGAAGCGGCCCACGACCTGGCCGTCGGTGCCGATGAGGAACTTCTCGAAGTTCCACTGGACGTCGCCGGCCTGGCCCTCGTCGTCGGCGGTCTCGGTCAGCACGGCGTACAGCGGGTGCCGGTCCTCACCGTTGACGTCGGACTTCTCGAAGAGCGGGAAGCTGACCCCGTAGGTGGCGGAGCAGAAGGTCGCGATCTCCTCGGCCGTGCCCGGCTCCTGGCCCGCGAACTGGTTGCTGGGGAAGCCCAGCACGCTGAACCCGCGGTCGGCATACCGCTTCTGCAGCCGCTCCAGGCCCTCGTACTGCGGGGTCAGACCGCACTTGGAGGCCACGTTGACGATCAGCAGGGCCTTGCCCCGGTGGTCGGCGAGGGAGGCGGGCTCACCGGTGAGGGTGCGCAGCGGGATGTCGTAGATGCTCACGTTTGAACTCCTCGTTACAGGGCGCGGACGGACCACAGGTCGTCCATTCAACCCCGGTCACGGTGCCGATCTTCCCATGGGAGGGGGTCGGGGGCGCGGCCCCGGCGCGGCGTCAGTGCTCGGTGACCCGCCCGGAGTCCACGCCGATGCGGCGGGTGGTGTGGACGGCCTCGAGCATGCGGCGGTCGTGGGTGACCAGCAGCAGGGTGCCGTTGTAGGAGGCGAGGGCCGACTCGAGCTGCTCGATGGCGGGCAGGTCGAGGTGGTTGGTGGGCTCGTCGAGGACGAGGAGGTTCACACCGCGGCCCTGGAGGAGGGCCAGGGCCGCGCGGGTGCGTTCGCCCGGGGAGAGGGTGGCGGCGGGGCGCAGGACATGCGCGGCCTTGAGGCCGAACTTGGCGAGCAGGGTACGGACGTCGGCGGGGCTCACGTCGGGGACCTCGGCGCCGAAGGCGTCCAGCAGCGACTCTCCGCCGAGGAAGAGCTTGCGGGCCTGGTCCACCTCGCCGACGACGACACCGGGACCGAGGTGGGACACGCCCGCGTCCAGGGCGACGCGGCCGAGGAGGGCGGCCAGGAGGGTCGACTTCCCGGAGCCGTTGGCGCCGGTGATGGCCACCCGGTCGGCCCAGTCGATCTGCAGGTCGACCGGCCCCAGGGTGAAGCCGGAACCGCGTCGCACCTCCGCGCCGCGCAGGGTGGCGACGACCGCGCCGGAACGGGGCGCGGCGGCGATCTCCATGCGCAGCTCCCACTCCTTGCGGGGCTCCTCGACGACGTCCAGGCGTTCGATCATGCGCTGCGTCTGGCGGGCCTTGGCCGCCTGCTTCTCGGTGGACTCGGCGCGCAGCTTGCGGCCGATCTTGTCGTTGTCGCTCGCCTTGCGGCGGGCGTTGCGGACGCCGTGCTCCATCCAGTTGCGCTGCGTGCGGGCACGGGCCTCGAGGCCGGCCTTGGTGTCGGCGTACTCCTCGTACTCCTCGCGGGCGTGGCGGCGGGCGGTCTCGCGCTCCTCCAGGTAGGAGGTGTAGCCGCCGCCGTAGGTGTTGACCTGCTGCTGGGCGAGGTCGAGTTCGACGACCCGGTTGACGGTGCGGGTGAGGAACTCGCGGTCGTGGCTGACCACGACGGTGCCCGCCTTCAGGCCCTTGACGAAGGCCTCCAGGCGCTCCAGGCCGTCCAGGTCGAGGTCGTTGGTGGGCTCGTCCAGGAGGAAGACGTCGTAACGGCTCAGCAGCAGGGAGGCGAGGCCGGCGCGGGCGGCCTGCCCGCCGGACAGCGCGGTCATCGGGAGGTCGAGACCGACGGTGAGCCCGAGCGAGTCGGTGATCTCCTCGGACCGCTCGTCGAGATCCGCGCCTCCGAGGGCGAGCCAGCGCTCCAGCCCGTCGTTGTACGCGTCGTCCGCGCCCGGAGCCCCGTCGACCAGTGCCTGCGTCGCGGCGTCGAGCGCGGCCTGGGCGGCGGCGACCCCGGTGCGCCGGGCCAGGAAGGCCCGTACGGTCTCGTCCGCGCGGCGTTCGGGCTCCTGCGGCAGATGGCCGACGGTCGCGGTGGGCGGGCTGAGCCGCAGCTGCCCCTGTTCGGGCGCGCTCAGGCCGGCGAGCATGCGCAGCAGCGTCGACTTGCCGGCGCCGTTGGCGCCGACGAGGCCGATGACGTCGCCCGGGGCGACGACGAGGTCGAGGCCGGAGAAGAGGACGCGGTCCCCGTGGCCGGCGGCGAGATCCTTGACGACAAGAGTGGCACTCATCAGGGTGCCGATGCTATCGCCCCGCCAGGCCGGTCCCCGCGGCCCGGCAGGGCGCCCCGGAACGGCCGCCGGCCGTCCGCGATCCAGGGAGGGAACGTCCCATGCCCAGCAAGAAGGCCCTCGTCCGCCGTCCGGGTCCCCGCCTCGCCGAGGGGCTGGTGACCCACATCGAGCGTTCGCCCGTCGACGCCGCGCTCGCCTCACGGCAGTGGGAGGGATACGTGGCGGCCCTGCGTGCGCACGGCTGGGAGACGGTGGAGGTGCCGCCGGCCGACGACTGCCCGGACGGCGTCTTCGTGGAGGACACCATGGCCGTCTTCCGCAACGTCGCGCTGCTCTCCCGGCCCGGTGCCGCCTCCCGGCGCCCGGAGACGGCCGGGGCCGAGGAGGCGGTCACCGCGCTGGGACTGTCGGTCAACCGGGTCCGCGAGCCGGGCACGCTGGAGGGCGGCGACGTCCTGAAGGTCGGGGACACCGTCTACGTGGGCCGGGGCGGGCGCACCGACGCCGACGGCATCAGGCAGTTGCGGGCCGCGTTCGAGCCGCTCGGGGCACGTGTGGTCGCGGTACCCGTCACCAAGGTGCTCCATCTGAAGTCCGCGGTGACGGCGCTGCCCGACGGCACGGTCATCGGGTATCCGCCGCTGGTTGACGACCCGTCGGCCTTCCCCCGCTTCCTTCCGGTACCGGAGGAGCCGGGGGCACACGTGGTGCTGCTCGGCGGCGGCCGGCTGCTGATGGCGGCGAGCGCGCCACGGAGTGCGGCGGTCCTGGACGACTTGGGATATGAGCCTGTATTGGTGGACATCAGCGAGTTCGAGAAACTCGAGGGCTGTGTGACCTGTCTGTCCGTCCGCTTGCGGGAGCTGTACATCTGACGGCGGGTTGCCTTTTGCCTGGCACCTAACCTACGGTTTCGTAACTTACGATTCCGTAGGCACTCTCAGCGAGCCCTCAGGAGCCCAGCGTGACCATTGCCCCGTCCCAGAGCACCGGATCGGAAGCATGGAACGACACCAGGCTGCTGTACGCCCTGGAGGAGGTCGTCGAGACCGAGATCAACCGTCACCTGAAGGCGGCCAAGGAGTGGATGCCCCACGAGTACGTCCCGTGGAGCCAAGGCCGTGACTTCGACGGGGTGATGGGCGGGGAGGCCTGGGCGCCCGAGCAGTCCAAGGTCACCGAGATCGGCCGGATATCGCTGGTGGTCAACCTGCTCACGGAGGACAACCTCCCCAGCTACCACCACGAGATCGCCACCCTCTTCGGCCGGGACGGCGCCTGGGGCACCTGGGTACACCGCTGGACCGCGGAGGAGGGCCGGCACGCCATAGTCATGCGCGACTACCTGCTCACCACGCGGGCCGTGGACCCGGTGGAGCTGGAGCGGCTGCGCATGCACCACATGTCGGAGGGCTTCGAGTCCGACAACGCGCACAGCATGCTGCACTCGGTGGCGTACGTGGCGTTCCAGGAACTGGCCACCCGCATCTCGCACCGCAACACGGGCCGCGAGTCGGGCGACCCGCTGTGCGAGCGCATGCTGGCGCGCATCGCGACCGACGAGAACCTGCACATGGTCTTCTACCGCAACCTGCTGGGGGCCTCCCTCCAGCTCGCTCCGGACCAGACCATGCGGGCGATCCGGGACGTGGTGGTCGGCTTCCGCATGCCGGGGCACGGCATGCCCGGCTTCGAGCGTTCCGCGGCGCGGATCGCCATCGGCGGCATCTACAACCTCCGCATCCACCACGACGACGTCCTGCAGCCCGTACTGCGGCACCTGAAGGTGCTGGAGGTGTCCGGGCTGGGGCCGGAGGGCCTCAAGGCCCAGGAGGAACTGGGCTTCTTCATGGGCGAGCTGGACTGCCAGGCCCGCAAGTTCGAGGAGCGCAGGGACGCCCTGCTGGCGCGGCGCGCCGCCCGCGCCTGACGGAGCCGCACGCGGCGGGGCGCCTCTCCGGGGGCGCCCCGCCGCGACGGCCGGGCGCCGCCCGGAAACGCCCGGAGATGCCCGGAGACGCCCGGAGACGGCAATCAGGCGTGCGCGGGCCCCAGGGCCCATGCCGCGGCGGAGAGCGTGGCCATCGACAGCAGCGTGGAGAGCATGACCGCGTCGCGGGCGAGCGCGGTGCTCAGCTGGTACTGGCGCGCGTAGATGAAGACGTTCTGCGCGCTGGGCAGTGCGGAGAGGATCACCACCGCGAAGAGCTGGTGGGCCGGCAGATGCAGGACGAGACTGCCGACGGCGAACGCGGCCAGGGGCTGGACAAGGGTCTTGATGACGACGGCGGCCCCGACCTCCGCCCGGATCGCGACGCCGGTGGCGGGCGGGCGGCCGTGCAGCGACATGCCCAGGGTGATCAGCGCGGTCGGCACGCCCGCGTTGCCCAGCAACCCGACCGAGTGGCCGAGGGCGACGGGAAGCCGCCAGCCGGCCGCGGAGACCGCGCACCCGAGCGCCGTCCCCAGGATGACGGGGGTGCGCAGCGGCAACAGCAGCATGCGGGCGGCGCCGTTGTCCCCCCGCCACCCGCGGGCACCGGCGGTGCCCGCGTCGAGGACGGCCAGGATCACCGGGGTGACCAGCAGCACCTGGAACAGCAGCACGGGGGCGACGAACGACGCGTCGCCGAGGATCTGCACCGCCACCGGGATGCCCAGGTTGGCGGAGTTGACGTATCCGGCGGCCATGCCGCCGATCGCCTGGTCGGGCAGGCGCCGGCCGAAGATCCACCGGCTGGCGGCGAACCCGAGCAGGCAGGCCAGGGCCGTTCCCGCCGCGAACGCGATCATGGACGCGTTCGCGAAGGTGCCCAGGGGTGTCCTGGCGACCATGGTGAACAGGGCGGCCGGCATGGCGACGTTGAACACGAAGCCGCCGAGCACGGACTCCGCCTGCGGGCCCAGCAACCCGGCGCGGCCGACCGCGTAACCCGCCGCACTGAGCACCCATATGGGGGCGAAGCCGGACATCAGCGGTGACAGGGCGTGCATGGAACCTCGGGTTGTCCGGTGGGCCGTCGGGCCGGGCCCGGGATCGCCGGGCGGCCCGGTGCAGTCAATCAGGCGGTCCCCGGGCCGCCGCGCGGGGGCCGGTGCGAAAAATCATGCAAGCACGCTTGATTGTTTCCGGCCGCGGTGCCAGCCTGTGACGCGCACGGCTTCGCTGACGCTGCGTCATTCAGGGGGACCTTTGTCCGACCCCACACCCGTACTGGACGATCTGCGGGACGAGAGCGAGGGCCTGGACGCCCTGGTCGCCCCGCTCCCGGAGAGCACGTGGGCGACGCCGACGCCCGCCCCGGGCTGGACGATCGCCCACCAGATCGCCCATCTGGCCTGGACCGACCGGCAGTCCGTGCTGGCGGTGACCGACCCGGAGGGCTTCGGCTCCGTGGTGGAGAAGGCCGCCGCCGCGATCGACACCTTCGTCGACGAGGGGGCCGAGGAGGGCGCGGCCCTGCCGCCCGCCGCACTGCTGGCACGCTGGCGCTCGGGGCGGGCGGAGCTGCAGGCCGCGCTGCGGGCGCAGCCGCCCGGGACGCGCTTCCCCTGGTTCGGGCCGCCGATGAGCGCCGCGTCCATGGCCTCGGCGCGGCTGATGGAGAGCTGGGCGCACGGCGAGGACGTCGCGGACGCCCTCGGCGTGCGGCGCGCGCCCACCGCACGGCTGCGGCACGTGGCGCGGATCGCCGTGCGCGCCCGGGACTACGCCTACTTCGTGAACGGGCTGACCCCGCCCGGCGAGGAGTTCCGGGTCGAGCTGACCGCCCCCGACGGCTCGCTGTGGACGTACGGGCCGCAGGACGCCGCGCAGCGCGTCACCGGCCCCGCGCTCGACCTCTGCCTGCTGGCGACCCGCCGCCGGCACCGCGCCGACCTGGCCGTGCGCGCCGAGGGCGAGGACGCCGAGCGCTGGCTGGACATCGCGCAGGCCTTCGCGGGACCGCCCGGACCGGGGCGCGAACCGGGTGAGGGAGGTACGGCATGAACGCCGAGAACCGTACGAGCATGCTGGAACGCCTCGCGGAGCTGGAGGCCGAGCACGAGAAGGCGCTCGCGGGCGGCGGCCCCAAGTACGTGGAGCGGCACCGGTCGCGGGGCAAGCTGACCGCCCGGGAACGGGTGGAGCTGCTGCTGGACCCGGACACCCCGTTCCTGGAGCTGTCGCCGCTGGCCGCCTGGGGCAGCGAGTACCCGGTCGGCGCCTCGCTGGTGACGGGCATCGGCGTCATCGAGGGCACCGAGTGCGTGATCACCGCCAACGACCCGACCGTGCGCGGCGGGGCGAGCAACCCCTGGACGCTGAAGAAGGCGCTGCGGGCCAACGAGATCGCCCTCGCCAACCGCCTCCCGCTGGTCAACCTCGTGGAGTCGGGCGGAGCGGACCTGCCCAGCCAGAAGGAGATCTTCATCCCGGGCGGCGCGCTCTTCCGGGACCTGACCCGGCTGTCGGCGGCCGGGATCCCCACCGTCGCCGTCGTGTTCGGCAACTCGACGGCCGGAGGCGCGTACATCCCCGGGATGTCCGACCACGTGATCATGGTCAAGGAGCGCTCCAAGGTGTTCCTCGGCGGCCCGCCGCTGGTGAAGATGGCCACCGGCGAGGAGAGCGACGACGAGTCGCTGGGCGGGGCGGACATGCACGCCCGTACCTCCGGCCTCGCGGACTACTTCGCGCTGGACGAGCCCGACGCGCTGCGCACGGCCCGCCGGGTGGTGGCGCGGCTCAACTGGCGCAAGCAGGGCCCCGCCCCGGCCGCCGCGTACGACCCGCCGCTGTACGACGAGGACGAGCTGCTGGACCTCGTCCCCGCCGACCTGAAGACCCCCTTCGACCCGCGCGAGGTCGTCGCGCGGGTCGTGGACGGCTCGGAGTTCGACGAGTTCAAGCCGCTGTACGGGCCGAGCCTGGCGACGGGGTGGGCACGCGTGCACGGCTATCCCGTCGGCGTCCTCGCCAACGCGCAGGGGGTGCTGTTCAGCGCCGAGTCGCAGAAGGCCGCGCAGTTCATCCAGCTCGCCAACCAGCGCGACATCCCGCTGCTGTTCCTGCACAACACCACCGGCTACATGGTGGGGCGCGAGTACGAGCAGGGCGGCATCATCAAGCACGGCGCGATGATGATCAACGCCGTGTCCAACTCGCGCGTCCCGCACATCTCCGTCCTCATGGGCGCCAGTTACGGCGCGGGGCACTACGGCATGTGCGGCCGCGCCTACGACCCGCGCTTCCTGTTCGCCTGGCCCAGCGCCAAGTCGGCCGTCATGGGGCCCGCGCAGCTCGCGGGCGTGCTGTCCATCGTCGCGCGGCAGTCGGCCGCCGCCCGGGGGCTGCCCTTCGACGAGGAGGCCGACGCCGGGCTGCGCGCGATGGTGGAGCAGCAGATCGAGTCCGAATCCCTGCCGATGTTCCTGTCGGGCCGGCTGTACGACGACGGGGTGATCGACCCGCGCGACACCCGCACGGTGCTCGGCGTGTGCCTGTCGGCGATCCACAGCGCACCCGTCGAGGGCGCCCGCGGCGGCTTCGGCGTCTTCCGGATGTGAGGAGCACGTGACCGTGATCGCATCAGTGCTGGTGGCCAACCGCGGCGAGATCGCCCGCCGGGTCTTCCGCACCTGCCGCGACCTGGGCATCGCCACGGTCGCCGTCCACTCGGACGCGGACGCGACCGCACCGCACGTACGGGAGGCGGACGCCGCCGTGCGGCTGCCGGGCAACGCGCCCGCCGACACCTATCTGCGCGGCGACCTGATCGTGAAGGCCGCCCTCGCGGCGGGTGCCGACGCCGTCCACCCGGGCTACGGGTTCCTCTCGGAGAACGCCGAGTTCGCCCGGACCGTCATCGCGGCGGGCCTGACCTGGATCGGGCCCGCGCCGGAGGCCATCGAGGCGATGGGTTCCAAGACCCGCGCCAAGCGCCTGATGGCCGAGGCGGGCGTGCCGGTGCTGGAGGCCGGGCCGGGCGACCTGCCCGTACTGGTCAAGGCGGCGGCGGGGGGCGGCGGGCGCGGTATGCGCGTCGTCCGTGAGGCGGCCGTCCTGGAGCAGGAGCTGGCCGCAGCCCGCGCCGAGGCGCTGTCCGCCTTCGGCGACGGCGAGGTCTTCCTGGAGCCGTACATCGAGGACGGCCGCCACATCGAGGTGCAGGTGCTGGCGGACACCCACGGAACGGTGTGGACGCTGGGCGAGCGCGACTGCTCGGTGCAGCGCCGCCACCAGAAGGTGATCGAGGAGACCCCGGCGCCCGGTGTCACCGACGAGCTGCGCCGGACGCTGCACGAGGCGGCCGAGGCGGCTGCCCGCGCCATCGGCTACGTCGGCGCGGGGACGGTGGAGTTCCTGGTGTCGGCGGACGGCAGCCCGTACTTCCTGGAGATGAACACCCGCCTCCAGGTCGAGCACCCGGTGACCGAGTGCGTCTTCGGCGTGGACCTCGTCGCCCTGCAACTGGACGTCGCCGAGGGCCGTGAACTGCCCGCCGCGCCCCCGGCGCCCTCCGGGCACGCCGTGGAGGCCCGGCTGTACGCGGAGGACCCCGGCCGCGACTGGCAGCCGCAGGCCGGCACCCTGCACCGCTTCCGCCTGCCGGAGGCGCCAGGGCTGCGGGTCGACGCGGGCTTCGGCGACGGCGACCGGATCGGCGTGCACTACGACGCGATGCTCGCCAAGGTCGTCGCCCACGCCCCCACCCGCCCCCAGGCGCTGCGGCTGCTCGCCGGCGCCCTCGAACGGGCCCGCGTGCACGGTCTGGTGACCAACCGCGACCTGCTCGTACGGGTGCTGCGCGACCCTGACTTCGCCGGGGGACGGCTGTCCACGGCCTTCCTGGACCGCCTCGGCCCGGCACCCGCCGAGGACGAGGGCGCGGCGCGGCTGGCGGCCCTGGCCGCCGCGCTCGCCGACGCCTCGGGCCGCCATCGGCTCGGCGGCTGGCGCAACGTACCGTCGGCGCCGCAGAGCAAGACCTACCGCGCCGAGCCCTCCGGCACGGAGTACGAGGTCCGCTACCGCCTCGGCCGCGGCGGCCTCGCGGCCGAGGGCCACCCGGACGTACGCCTGCTGGAGCACGGGCCGGCACACGTGGTGCTGGAGGTCGCGGGGGTGCGCCGCGCCTTCGGCGTGGCCGTCTACGGGGACGAGGTGTGCGTCGACGGCCCGTCGGGCGCCCACCGCTTCACCGCGCTGCCGCGCTTCCCGGACCCGGTCGCGCAGCTCGCGCCCGGCTCGCTGCTGGCCCCGATGCCGGGCACGGTCGTCCGGGTCGCGGACGTCGCCGTCGGCGACAAGGTGGCGGCCGGACAGCCGCTGCTGTGGCTCGAGGCCATGAAGATGGAGCACCGCGTCGCCGCCCCGGCGGACGGTGTGCTCACCGCACTGCACGCCGAGGCCGGCCGCCAGGTCGACGTCGGAGCCGTACTCGCCGTCGTTCAGGAAGAGGATTCCCCATGAGCGGTACGCCCGCTGCGAACGGACCGACCGGCACCTTCGACAACGTCCTGCTGGAGAACGAGGAGCGGCGCGCGCTGCGCAAGGCCGTCTCCGACCTGGGCCGCCGCTACGGGCGCGCCTACTTCCTCGACGCCGTGCGCGAGGGCAGGCACACCGACAAGCTGTGGCAGGAGGCCGGTGCCCTCGGCTACCTCGGCGTCAACCTGCCCGAGGAGTACGGCGGCGGGGGCGGCGGCCTGGCCGAACTCTCCATCGTGCTGGAGGAACTGGGCGCGGCGGGCTGCCCGTTGCTGCTGCTCATCGTCTCCCCCGCGATCTGCGGGACGGTCATCGCGCGCTTCGGCACGGAGGAGCAGAAGCGCCGGTGGCTGCCGGGTCTCTCGGACGGCTCGACGCGGATGGCGTTCGGCATCACCGAGCCCGACGCCGGGTCCAACTCCCACCGGCTGACCACCACGGCCCGCCGCGACGGCTCTGACTGGCTGCTCACGGGGCGCAAGGTCTTCGTCTCCGGCGTCGACATCGCCGACGCGACCCTCATCGTGGGGCGGACCGAGGACGCGCGGACGGGCAAGCTGAAACCGTGCCTGTTCGTCGTCCCGCGTAGGACGCCGGGCTTCGAGTTCCGGGCCATCGACATGGAACTGTCCGCGCCGGAGAAGCAGTTCCACATCTACATGGACGACGTGCGGCTGCCCGCCGACGCCCTGGTGGGCGACGAGGACGCGGGGCTGCTGCAGCTGTTCGCCGGTCTCAACCCCGAACGCGTCATGACGGCCGCCTTCTCGATCGGCATGGGCCGCTTCGCGATCGCGGCGGCCGTGGACTACGCCCGCACCCGGCAGGTGTGGAAGGCACCCATCGGCTCGCACCAGGCCATCGCCCACCCGCTGGCGCAGGCCCACATCGAGCTGGAACTGGCCCGGCTGATGATGCAGAAGGCCGCGTTCCTGTACGACAGCGGCGACGACATGGCGGCCGGCGAGGCCGCCAACATGGCGAAGTACGCGGCGGCCGAGGCGGGCGCGAAGGCCGTCGACCAGGCGGTGCACACCCTCGGCGGCAACGGCCTGACGGCCGAGTACGGCCTGGCCTCCCTCCTCACGGCCTCGCGCGTGGGTCGCATCGCACCGGTCAGCCGGGAGATGATTCTCAACTACGTCTCGCACCACACGCTGGGTCTGCCCAAGTCCTACTGAGCACGTCCTACCGAGGAGGGGGAACGGTCATGGCACAGCCGGCCGTGTTCCACAGCGAGTACCCCGCGGTTCCCGCCATCGACCTGCCGATCCACGAGGCGGTCCTGGGCCACGCCGCCGAGTTCGGCGACCGGCCCGCGCTGATCGACGGCGTGGAGGGGACGACCCTCACCTACGCGCAGCTCGACTCCTTCACCCGCCGTATCGCGGCGGCGCTGGCGGAGTCGGGCCTGCGCAAGGGCGACGTCCTCGCCCTGCACAGCCCCAACACCATCGCCTATCCCGCGGTCTTCTACGGCGCCACGCGCGCCGGTGCGGCCGTCACCACGGTGCACCCGCTCGCCACGGCGGAGGAGTTCGCGCGGCAGCTTCGCGACAGCGGCGCGTCGTGGATCGTCACCGTCTCGCCCCTGCTGGAGACCGCCCGCAAGGCCGCCGAACAGGCGGGCGGTGTACGGGAGATCCTGGTCTGCGACAGTGCCGAGGGCCACCGCTCGGTCCTCGATCTGCTCGGCTCCACCGCGCCGGAGCCGGAGATCGCCTTCGACCCGGCGGAGGACCTGGCCGCGCTGCCGTACTCCTCGGGCACCACCGGTGTGCCCAAGGGCGTGATGCTGACCCACCGCAACATCGCCACCAACCTGGCCCAGCTGGACCCGACGCTTTCCATGGGTCCCGGTCACCGCATCCTGGCCGTGCTCCCGTTCTTCCACATCTACGGGCTCACGGCGCTCATGAACGCCCCGTTGCGCAAGGGCGCGACGGTCGTGGTGCTGCCTCGCTTCGACCTGGAGCAGTTCCTCAAGGCGGTGGAGACTCACCGGGTGCAGGGCCTGTTCGTGGCCCCCCCGATCGTGCTGGCGCTCGCCAAGCACCCGGCGGTCGCCACGCACGACCTGAGCTCCCTGGAGTACGTGCTGTGCTCGGCGGCACCGCTCGACGCGGAGCTGGCCCAGGCCTGCTCGAAGCGGCTCGGCCTGCCGCCCATCCTGCAGGCGTACGGGATGACGGAGCTGTCGCCGGGCACCCATGTGGTGCCGCTGGACGCGCGCGACGCGCCGCCCGGCGCGGTCGGCAAGCTACTGCCCAGCACGGAGATGCGCATCGTCCCGCTCGACGAGGACACGGCCAGCGACGGCACCGGGGAGATCCACATCCGCGGCCCGCAGGTCATGAAGGGCTATCTGGGGCGGCCCGAGGAGACCTCCGCCATGATCGACGACGAGGGCTGGCTGCACACCGGCGACGTCGGACGGGTGGACGCCGACGGCTGGCTCCACGTCGTCGACCGGGTCAAGGAGCTGATCAAGTACAAGGGCTACCAGGTGCCGCCCGCCGAGCTGGAGGCCGTGCTGCTCACCGATCCGCGCGTGGCGGACGCCGCCGTGATCGGCGTCGTGGACGACGACGGCAACGAGATCCCCAAGGCGTACGTCGTGCCGCAGCAGGGCTCCGCCCTCACCCCGGACGAAGTGATCGCGCACGTGGCCGGGCAGGTCGCCCCGTACAAGAAGGTGCGGCGGGTCGAGTTCACCGACGCGATACCGAGGGCCGCGAGCGGCAAGATCCTGCGGCGTGAACTGCGCGCCCGCGAAAGGGGAACCACCTGATGACCGACGACGCCGCGGCACCCTTCGTGCGGAGCGCGCACGACCGGGGGATCACCACGCTGACGCTGGACTCCCCGCACAATCGCAACGCGCTCTCCGCACGCATGGTCGACGAGCTCTCCGACGCGCTGGCCCGGGCCGGCAAGGACCCGGCCACGCGGGCGGTGCTGCTCACGCACACCGGCGGCACCTTCTGCGCGGGCGCGGACCTGAAGGAGGCGGCCTCGCCGGAGGGGCCCCGGCGGCTCGTGGCGCTGCTGCGGGCGATCGTCGAACTGCCCAAGCCGGTCGTGGCGCACGTGACGGGGCACGTGCGCGCGGGCGGGCTCGGGCTGCTGGCTGCCTGCGACGTCCCGGTGGCGGGGCCGGGCGCGAGCTTCGCCTTCACCGAGGCGCGGCTCGGCCTCGCCCCGGCCGTGATCTCGCTGACGGTGCTGCCGCGCATGGACCCCCGGACCGCCGGACGTTACTACCTGACGGGGGAGGTGTTCGGCGCCGCGGAGGCCGTCCGTGCCGGGCTGGTCACCGCCGGGGAGGAGGCCCTGGACGGCATCCTCGCGGGGCTGCGCGCGGCGTCGCCGCAGGGGCTCGCCGAGTCCAAGGCGCTGACCACGGCGGCGGTGCTGCGCGTCTTCGACCGGGACGCGGCCGCCCTGACCGAGCAGTCGGCACGGCTGTTCGGCTCGCCCGAGGCGGCGGAGGGGATGCGGTCGTTCCTCGAACGCCGGGCGGCGCCGTGGGCCTTGTGAGCACCACCCGTACGCCCAAGCAGGACCGCAGCCGCGCCACGCGGCAGCGGCTGCTGGAGGCCGCCGTCGCCTGCCTGGCCGAACGCGGCTGGGCGGGCAGCACGGTGGCGGTGGTCGCCGAGCGCGCCGGGGTGTCGCGGGGGGCGGCGCAGCACCATTTCCCCACCCGGGAGGACCTGTTCACCGGAGCGATCGGGTTCGTCGCCGAGCAGTGGCTGGTCGCCCTGCGGGAGCACGCGCACGCCCTCCCCCGCGAGGGCGTGCCGCGCACGCACGCCGTCGTCGGCATGGTCGTCGACCTCTACACGGGGCCGATCTTCCGTGCGGCCCTGCATCTGTGGGTCGCCGCCGCGAACGAGGAGCAGCTGCGGCCCCGCGTCACGGCGCTGGAGGCCCGCATCGGGCGGGAGGCGCACCGGCTGGCCGTCGAGATGCTCGGCGCGGACGAGTCGGTGCCCGGGGTCCGGGAGACCGTACAGGCCACCCTCGACATGGCGCGGGGGCTGGGGCTGGCGAACCTGCTGAGCGACGACGGCGCGCGGCGCGCGGGCATCGTGCGCGAGTGGGCGGCCGTCCTGGACGGGGTGTTGCGCCGCGGTTTCTGAGTCGCCCGCTGTCGGCGACGGGTGAGAGGATCACCGTATGCGGAACGAGGCGGTATCCGCCGGTGAACTGGGCTTCCTGCTCGGGCTGGTGGACCCGGAGCAGGCCGTGCGGGCGCGGCGTCGTACGGGCGTCCCGGAGGAGGATCCGGCGAGGGTCGCGCAGCCGCCGGAGCGCATTCCGTGGAGCCCGCGGTGGCACGATCTGCCGGCCTCGGTGATCCTGTGGATGCTGCAGGAGGACGATCCCCGCGTCAACGCGCTGGTGTACTACCACGCGAACATCGACGACCGCGTGCGGTACGACATCCTCAACGGCCTTCCGTACGGCCCGGATCCGTCGCGCAGCGTGGAGGTGGCCGCGGAACTCTCCCGTTTTCACCCGCCGGAGCTGCGGCGGGCCTCCGGCCCGGAGGAGCTGACGGCCGCGTTGCGCGCCGTGACGACCATGAGTACGGGGCGTGCCACCGCGCTGATGGTGGGTCGCGCGGAGTGGTCGGTCGTGGCGGCGGCGGACCGCGAGGAGCCGCTGCCCGGCTACGCCCGCTGGGCGCCGGCGGTCCGGCCCGACTGCCCACCGGCGCTGCGGGCGCAGTTCGGCACGCACCGGAAGTTCTCGCACCGGCTCCGCATGGCGGGGGTCGTGGACGGCCCCGCGACGTACGCGACGGCGACGCGTCCGGCGCGTGACGCGCTGCGCGTCCTGGCCATGGGGCGCTGGGCGCCCGACCCGTGTGGCGGAGGCGCAGGCGGCGTTGCGGCCCCTCGTCCGCTCGGAGCTGGGCGGCGACACGGAGGCGTGGGCGGTGCTGGCGCAGCTGCTGCCGACGTTCGTCGGCACGTTGCCGGATCTGGTCACGACGGCGGGGGCGATCGCGGGCGGTGCCGGGGAGGAGCCGGTCGGGGACGAACCGGCCCGGGACGAGCCGACCGGGGAGGCGCCGGTCGCCGCGGAACCCGATGGCCCGTTGTCAGTGGCCTCTGGTAACACAGAGTCACAGGGGGATCGGGAGGATCCGGGGCGGGTACACGGGGGGCGGTCATGGGATTCGACGAGCGGCGAGGGCGGCGGCCCGTCGTCGGCCTCGCCGACCGGCGGGCGCTGGAGCGCCGGCGTCCGGCGGATCCGGCGGTCGTGGCGGAGGCACGGCGGCTGAAGGAGGCCGCGCTGCCCGACTTCGGGCTGACCGAGTCGGCGGTGGCGTCCTGGCTCTGTGCCGAGTGCCCGCATCAGATCGCCACGCGCCGTCGGCACAGCGGCCGTCGTCGCCAGCCACACCCCGTTGACGGCCTGCGGAGAGGCCCGCAGGTTCCAACCGGCGTATCCGCCTTGCCAAGGCGGCGGCGCCTGCCTCTGCGCTACGGACCCGTGTGCCCCCGGCTGCCCGGACGGCCGGCTTCGAACCGGCGTGATGCGTCCGGGCAAGACGGTGCGCCTGCCTCTGCGCTTCGTCCGGTCATTGAGCCGATGTGACCCCGGCCTGACGGGCCTGATCCGTCCCCGGCCCCGCGGCGCCCCGCGCGCCGCGGGGCCGGCCTGTCCGGGATCGGCGCCGTTCCCGGCCTACGATCGGGGCGCGCGTGTGCGTGTGCCCGCCGCTCGCCGTCCGCGTCCGACCCCGGGAGGTCCCGTGACCGTCGCCCACGATCCGCTCGCCCTCCGCGCGAAGGTGCGCGCCTTCGCGCTCACGCTGCCCGGCGCGGCAGAGGAGTTCCCCTGGGGCGAGAGCGTCGTCAAGGTCAACAAGAAGGTCTTCGTCTTCCTCGGCGTCGGCGACGGCAGTCACCCGCCCGGCATCAACGTCAAGCTCAAGGACCCCGAGGTCCATGAGCACGCCCTGTCCGTCCCCGGCGCCGAGCCCTCCGGCTACGGCCTCGGCAGGGCCGGCTGGGTCACCGTCCCCCTGACCGAGGAGACGCCCACCGCCGAGGTGCTGTGCGACTGGGTGGAGGAGAGCTACCGTGTGGTCGCCCCCAAGCGGCTCATCGCGGAGCTGGACGGACGCTGAGCTCCGTCGTCGCGCCGATGACGGCGGCGGTCTCCGCGTCGAGCGGGTAGGGCCGCTCCTGCGGCAGCAGCGCCGCGGCGGCCTCGCGGTCGCCGGAGCGCACGAGGTCGTGGACGCGGTGCGCGAGGCCGGTGACGTCCCGGACCTGGACGATCCAGTGGTCGGCGTAGTCGCGCGTCGCCCGGCCGGTGAGCCCGAGCTGCAGCGAGCGGTACGCCAGCGGGCGCAGGTCCAGGTCGCGCTCGGGGTCCCACTGGACGCGGACCTGCGTGGCGCGCACGCGCTCGGCCCAGGTCTCGCGGTCGGGGTACACGGAGCGGTCGAAGTGCGACAGACAGGCCTGCCGCAGCGCCGACTCGAAGCCCTCACGGCGGATGTCGAGGGCCAGCACGCGCTCCTGTCCCTCCTTCCGGCCCCAGCCGCTGCGGTACATCATCCACAGGAACGAGGGCTTGATCCACGTCATCCGCGACCGGCTCCAGCTCGCGGGGAAGCGGCCGTGCAGCGCGGCGTGATCACCGATCTCGGGGCGGTACGCCTGATAGACCGTCACGGTGTCGGGGGTGTGGGCGGCTCTGATCCGGCGGTAGGGGATCTCGGTGTTCTCCATGATGCGGGCATCCTGCCCACCGCGGGCCGCCCGCCGCCAGGCATTTTCCGGGGCGGCTCCCGTGCGGTCCGCGGCGCGCTCCCTCCGCGGCCCGCTCTCCGTACCGCGAGCTGTGCCATGCGGCACCCGGGCACCTCGCCTAGCCTGGAATCCCGACGCGACATCGGCTAGCAGGGCCCGGTGAACCGCACCGCACCCGGGTGGGAGGTCCGCGGTGGGTACCGTCTCGTTTCTCCTCGTGATCGTCATCGTCACGGCTCTCGCCTTCGACTTCACCAACGGCTTCCACGACACGGCCAACTCCATGGCGACCTCGATCGCCACGGGCGCGCTCGCGCCGCGGGTGGCCGTCGCGGTGGCCGGGGTGCTGAACCTGCTGGGGGCCTTCCTGTCCACGGAGGTCGCCAAGACCATTTCCAACGGCATCGTCAACGAGGCCAAGGTGTCCGCGGTGATGATCTTCGCCGGGCTGGTGGGGGCCATCCTGTGGAACCTCGTCACCTGGCTGCTCGGCCTGCCGTCCAGTTCCTCGCACGCGCTGTTCGGCGGTCTGATCGGCGCGGTGTGGGTGGGCGCGGGCGCGTCCGCCGTCAACACCGCCGAAGTCCTGGAGAAGATCGTGATCCCGGCGGTCGCCTCACCGGTCGTGGCCTGCGTGGTGGCGATGCTGGCGACCTACCTGGCCTACGTGATCACCAGACGTACCGCGGGCAACGAGGCGAAGCGGGGCTTCCGCGCCGGTCAGATCGGCTCCGCCTCGCTCGTGGCGCTGGCCCACGGCACCAACGACGCGCAGAAGACGATGGGGGTCATCACGCTGACGCTCATCTCCGGCGGGCTGCTCGCGCCCGGTTCGGCTCCGCCGTGGTGGGTCGTGCTGAGCGCCGGACTGGCGATCGCGCTCGGCACGTACGTGGGCGGCTGGCGGATCATCCGCACCATGGGGAAGGGGCTGACCGACATCGAGGCGCCGCAGGGCTTCGCCGCCGAGACGAGCGCGGCGGCGGTGATACTCGCCTCCTCGCACCTGGGCTTCGCGCTGTCCACCACCCAGGTCTGCACCGGCAGCATCCTGGGCGCCGGGCTGGGCCGCAAACTGGCCGAGGTGCGGTGGGGGGTCGCGGGGCGGATCGCGGTGTCCTGGGTGCTGACCCTGCCCGCGGCGGCGGCGGTGGGCGGGGTGGCGGCCTGGATCGCGGGCCACGGCGACCTGGGGGTGGCGCTCGTCGCGGGTGTCGCGCTCGCCGCCGCCGCGGGCTTCTACGTCCTGTCCCGCCGTCGCCCGGTGAACGCGCACAACGTCAACGACACGCGCCCCGGGGTGCCGGAGCCGGCAGGCCA
The DNA here is from genome assembly GCF_053598835.1 of Streptomyces sp. NPDC001070. Classification (NCBI taxonomy): domain Bacteria; kingdom Bacillati; phylum Actinomycetota; class Actinomycetes; order Kitasatosporales; family Streptomycetaceae; genus Streptomyces; species Streptomyces sp. NPDC001070. Next base: position 170,982 of record NZ_JBSFLB010000013.1, on the reverse strand, counting down.
GTCGGCCGGGTGAGCGGTGAGGAGCGGATCCGGATGGACATCAAGTGGAGCAACCTCGGCGGTGTGTTCGCGGCGAGCCTCGGCATCACGATCGCGGTCGTCGTGATGTTCTCGCTGGGCGTCGCCGCCTGGGGACGCGCCGGTGGCGGAGGGTTGCGCGCCCAGCAGCCGCGCGGCGGCCAGGAGAAGGCCGCCCTGGCCACGGCGGGCCTGTGCTTCGCGGCCTGCCTGGCGGTGGCGGCCTACGGGATCGACCTGATCGTCCCCGGCTGACATGGACGCCCCGTCGAGGCCGCGCTCGGCGGCCCCGGCCGCGCCCCCGCCGGCGGCGAACGGCTGCGGCGACCGCCGCCCGGTCCTGATGGTCCCGTACGGTCGGCCCGCCACCGGCGCCCGGCCTGCGGACGGATCAACGGCGCGGTCAGGGCGCCCGCGTAGTGCCCGCCCGCGTAGGCCGGCCCGCCGGCGCCGAAGCGGTGACGGCCCTCAGCGCGGATACAGCTGGAACGAGACCGCCGGGCGGTCCCCGAAGCGCCGCGCCGCGATCTCCATCGCCCGGCCGAGGAAGTCCCGCGCGTACTCGGCCGGTTCCCGGTCGCTGAGAGCACGGATGTACGCCCGGTGCTCGGCGAGGGAGGCGATGGCCCGCTCGACGTCGGACTCGCCGACCTCGACCGCGTGCGTCGGGTACGGCGATCCCGCGACCGCCGCCCAGCGGACCCCGCCCCAGGGCTCCAGGCGCTCGTCCCTGGCGAGTTCGGGGAAGATCCACCGGTTGCCCGCGTCACCCGCGGCGTCGAGCGCGGCACGGCCGACGACCCGGTGGTCCGGGCTGTTCCAGACCGTACCGCCCCAGGTGTCGTGGTGGTTGAGAGTGATCAGCAGCTCGGGGCGGTGCCGGCGGATCGCTGTGGCGAGGTCGCGGCGCAGCGCGGGTCCCTCCTCGATGACACCGTCCCGGTGCTCGAGGAACTCCACGGTCCGCACGCCGACCACCGCCGCGCTCGCGCGCTGCTCCGCCTCGCGTATCCGCGCCGCGTCCTTCGGGCGTATGTCGTCGATGCCCGCCTCGCCGCGCGTCACCAGCAGGTAGGCGATCTCGCGGCCGGCGTCCGTCCAGCGGGCGATGGCCGCCGCGGCACCGTACTCCAGATCGTCGGGGTGGGCGACGACGGCGAGCGCCCGCCGCCAGTCCTCGGGCATGGGGTCGAGGTGCTGCTCGGACACGGGCCGCCTCCTGAGGGCCGGGATGGACGCCGACGGCCCGAGCATGGCACGGAGGGCACCGGCGGCGAGGGCCGCCGGCTCGAAGAGAGGTTCCCGGCAGGGCGCGGCGGACTCACCAGAGCCGGTCGGTCGTCCCAGGGTGCAGCGCGACGCGGGTGCCGCTGAAGCCGGCGCGGTGGCGGCGGGCGCGGGGGGGGTGAAGAAGTCCCCCATGCTGCTCCAGCCGCCGAAGGACTCTGGGCAGAAGCCCAAGGCAGTCGGAGCCGGCTCAATGGCCTCACCGAAAGAGCTTATTCGGTGATTTCCACCCAGATCAGGTCACAAACCCTGATCTGCCGCTCATCCGGGTAGATGCTGTAATTGAAGAAGATGGGATCGTCGGCCACTGAGAGGCTGTACCACGTGACGCCGCGAATAGCCATGGGCAGGCCTGGGGGCGGATGACCGGATTCGACGGCGCTTCCGACCTCCAACGCCAGGGCGCGAAGAAACCGGACCAATTTGTCGTGCAGTTCCTTGTTACCGGTGGAGCGCATATCGCTCAGCACCTTTGCGGCCGTGACCTGAGTGACGGCCGTCCAACCGCTCGAAAACGGCGCCATCACTCCGTCACCTCGGGCTCGAGTTCGACAAGTCCTATACCAGCGACGGTGTCATCGAGACGTTGATCTCGGCCGGGTACGGCCTCGAACATCGCTTCCATCCACCAGACGGTCATCACCTCGTTCAGCTCCTCGCCCTGCCGGGCAGCAGTGACAGCAGCCCGAAAGTCATCACGGCGGGCGGCAGGAAGAGCGTCGTCGATGGCACCGATGGTGGGTGGTAATGCCCGGATGCGTGGATCACCGGATGATGGTGAAGATTTGCTCTCTTCGCGCATCTCTCCTCTTTCGCAACGCCTGTGGGTCAACCAATCTAACGCAGCCCAGTACCTCAGCGCGGTGTATCAGGCGGGTTGCCCATGGGTGATCTCTTGACATCCTCCCCGTCCTAAAGGGCGGGGATTCCTGGCTCACGTGGGCTGAGGACCAGCGGTCCACCAGCGCTTACACGATCGGCACCAGCCGGGTTGAGACCAGCCCGGACCAGCATCACGCGGGCGGAGTTCTTGTCCCTGGGAGAGACGACTGCGCACGCGGTGCAGGTGTAGGTACGTTCCGAAAGAGGAAGTGCGTGCTTGGTTCTCGCTCCGCACGACGCGCAGTCCATGGTGGTGTGCGCGGGATGCACCAGGCGGACGTCCCGCCCGTGCTTGCGGCCCATCTCGATCAGAGCCGTCTTCGTGGCGCCGATCGCGGCGTCCGCCGCCTTGCGCGCCATGGTGGTCTTCGCGAGGAACTTCGGCCGGAAGTCCTCGACCGCGATCGCGTCGTGGTCGGTCACCACGCGCTTGGCCCACTTGCGGGCGGACCCATTCCTCCGCGGCCTGAAGGCCCGGGCATCCTGGGGGGCGCCGGCCTCCGGGAAGGTCAGGATCTGCACCCGGCGATTGTGCTGGTCAGGCCGGGCTGCCGTCCACCGGCACCGCGGGCGCGGGCAGCTGCGTGACGGTGCCCCCGTCGTCCTTGACGGGCTCCGGCGGCGGAGCGGCGGCCGAGGTCTGCCCGGCGGCGTGCTTCTTCTCGACGACCTTCTCCGCGGTCTTGCCGCCGAAGTAGAAGCCCACCATCACGATCATGAAGGTGTTGAAGCTGCCGTAGACGTCGTCGAGGAAGCCCGACTTGTCGGCCATCGCCCGCGCGACCTCGCTGTTGAACGAGGCCGCGACGAAGCCGAAGTAGAGGACCGTGAAGGCGGACATCACGGCGGTGCGCACGTCGCGGGAGTCGGTGAAGAGCACCAGGAAGGTGCACAGGCTCATCGCCGGCAGCGCCACGGACAGCCCGGCGATTCCGATGTCCTGCCCGAAGAACCAGAACGTGGAGCCCACGCCCAGCGCGAGCAGCACCACGTTAACGACGACAAGCAGTAAGCCCACTTGCCAGTTGATCTGGCCGTCGCCGATGCGGCCGGAGAACTTGTCCGGCGGCCTCTCCCCGTTCACGGCGCTCAGGTTACACCGGGGTCGCGGGAAGTGGGCTCCTCCGCAAGGCGCTTGATGGCCGACAGTCGCGCGTCCCAGCGGGCGGCGACGCGGTCCATCCACCGCGCCGCCGCGACCAGCCGCTCCGGGCGCACCGCGTACCGCATCTCCCGGCCCGAGCGCCGCCCGGCGACCAGCCCGGCGCGGTCCAGCACGGTCAGGTGCTTGACGATCGCCTGGCGGGAGACCGGGAGTTCGGCCGCGAGCACGGTGGCGGTGGCGTCACCGTGCTCGGCGATGGCGTCCAGGATCCGGCGGCGCATCGGATCGGCCAGCGCGGCGAAGACGTCCTCCTCGCCGGGGGTGCGGGCTTCCGTCATGCGGGCAGCTTCTCCACGTACGTCGCGAGTCCGGCCGTGACGTCCTTCCACCCCTGCGAGTGGCTCTCGTACCCGGCGTACGGGATCCGGTCCTCGGGGATGTCGAGCGCCGCGAAGCCGCTCTCGACCACCCGCAGCAAAGTGCCCTCCCCCTCGGCGCTGAGGGTGAACTCGACCAGGGTGGAGTTGTCCTCCGTCGCCTCCGCGCCGGGGAAGGCGGTGGCCCAGCGGTACGCGAAGTAGCGCGGCGGCTCGACGCCCACGATCCGGCTCGGGTAGATGCCGAAGCCGTGGTCGATCTCGAAGGCGCCGCCCGGTCGCAGGTCCACCTGCGCGGGCGCGCCACCGCCGCCCAGGTCCTCGCCGAACCAGCGGCCGATGTGCTCGGGCCGGGTCAGCACGTCCCACACGCGCTCGACCGGGGCGGCGATGCTGATCTCCCGCTCGATCCGGTCCGGGGTTTCGGTGCTCATGGTGTCTCCTCCGTCGATGGGCATCGGCGCACAGTCTTACGTGCAACTCCAGGGTTGCACGTAAGCCCCGCGACACGCAACCCATGAGTTGCACGTCGAGCGGATCAGTCGGTGAGCAGCACCTCCCGCAGCGCGGCGAGCAGGGCGTCGTCCGCACCGAGCCGCTCGCGGGCGTACCCCTGCACGGACCCGTGCTCCGCGGCCAGGCCGGCGAGGAAGATCCGCATCGCGTCGGCGGGCGCCCTTCCCCAGCCCGGCCACCGCACGGTCCGCTCCGGGTTGGCCGCGGTCCAGTCCGCGAGCAGGCGGGCGGTCGCCAGATCGCTCAGCGCGTAGTCGGCGACGATGTCCTCCTCGGCCACCCCCAGGAGCCCGAGCACCAGCGCCGCCAGCAGCCCGGTGCGGTCCTTGCCCGCCGCGCAGTGGAACACCAGCGGGCCGCTGCCGTCCGCCGCGATCACCTCCAGCGCCCGGCGCAGCTCCTTGACGCCGTCGGCCGCGACCTCCGCGTGCAGCCGGGCGTAGAAGGCGGTCGTCTCGACCTCCGGCCCGAACGCGGTCTGGTCGTGGGGCCGGTGCTCGATACTGAGGTTGTGGTACGCGACCCCGGTGGCCTCCGGGACGCGGCCCTTGGCCTCGATCTCGAACGGGTGGCGCAGGTCGATGACCGTACGTACGCCGAGGGCGGCGAACCGCTCCAGATCCGTGCCCCCGAGCTTCGAGAGCGCGTCGGAACGGTACAGCCGCCCCCAGCGCACGGCACGGCCTTCGGCCGCTCTGTAGCCGCCCAGATCACGGAAGTTGTGCAGTCGCTCGAACGCGATGTGTCTCCCCATGCGGGGACCCTACGGTGCGACCGCCCCGCTTCAGAAGATCCCCTGGCCCGGAACCAGGATGCGGCGCGGGTCGTACCGCCGCTTCGCGGCCTCCAGGGCGGGCCACGCGGAGCCGAAGTGGACGCGCCAGTCGGCGCGGCTGAACGGGACGGAGCCGACCGGGTACTGGGTGCCGCCGGCCGCCCGGGTGGCCTCGAAGGCTGCCCGGTTGGCGGCCAGGAGGCGGTTGACCGTGGCGGTGTCCTGCGGCGGCGTGGTGCGCAGCACCGCGAGCAGATACGGCACCGGGTCCTTGGGGGCGCGCAGCAGGGGACGGTGCAGGCGATCGCGCAGCAGCGGGTAGAGCAGGACGACGCCGGGGCCGAGGTCGGCGGGCGTGAGCGCGTCGAGGATGCCGCCGGCCACGGCGGCCGCCTTGCCGCCGGGGATGAGCAGGTTGAGCCAGGGGTGGGCGAAGTCCCACAGGCCGGCGGCCTTGAGCGCCTCCACCGCGGCGGCGAGCCGGTTGAGGAAGTCGAAGTAGGCCATGTTCTCGATCTGCACGCCCGTGGTGTCGTGGTGCAGCCCCGCCAGCAGCGCGGCGTCGTCCGGCGCGGCGTCGTAGGAGACGGCCTCCAGGACGTAGCTGTGGAACGCGCCGCCCGCGTCGGGGACGACCTGGCCCTCGACGTAGGCGAACCGCCCGTCGGTGACCAGGAGTCGCTGGTCGGCGAGGAAGGTGCCGAGGTCGTGGTAGGGCAGCAGGTAGTGCCGGACCGTCGTGGGCGCCTTCACCAGGCGGAGGGTGGCCGAGACGATGACGGCACACTGGCCGAGGCCCGCCAGCACCGCCTCGAAGAGGTCGCGGTGCCGGTCCGGCGAGCAGCGCAGCAGTTCGCCCGCGCCGGTGACGACGCGCAGCTCGGTGACGTTGTCGACCTGGGCGCCGAAGTGATGGCTCTGGCCGCCGAGCCCGCCCACGGACAGGGTGCCGCCGACGGAGAGTTCGAGGTAGTCGGTGAAGACGGGCGGCGTGAGGCCGTGCGCCAGGGTGGCCCTGGTGACATCACTCCACTTGGCGCCGGCGCCGACGGTGACGGTGCGGCTGCGCGGTCCGACCGGGCCGATCTGCGCCAGGGGCGAGGTCTCGACGACCAGCCCGCCGGCGACCTGGGCCTGGCCGAAGGTGGCGTGGCCCTGGCCGCGCGGCGCGACCTGGATCCCGTGCCGGTTGCAGAAGCGCACCATGGCGACGATGTCGTCGACCGACCCCGGGCGCAGGACGGCCACCGGCCGCCGGTGGACGATGTGGCCGAAGTCGTCCGCGGCGGCGCCGAGCGAGGCGTCGTCGGTCAGCAGCGTCCCGTCCAGGTGGGGCAGACCGACCAGCGTGCCGTTCGCCCGGTCCGCGGCGGTCGCCGCCACGGCCCAGCTCCTGCCGATCGGGTCGAATCCGACGACCACGGCGCCCACGGCCGTCGCCGCGGTACGCAATATCGCACGCCTGGACGGGAGTTGGGACATGAGCGCTCCCCCTGAACTGGTCGGTGGACAGTGCAACAGTTCGGGATTCTAGGCCTGCTGCTCCCCCGTCAACAGCGACTCGTGGAATCCCGTGCGGCCACCGGCGACGCTAACCGACCCACTGCCGGGCGGCCCGCCGGGCGGGCCGCCCGAGTGATCATCCGATCTTGACCCAGCGGGGATCGGTGGCAGCCGCGACGAGTTCGTCCATGCTGACGGCGGGCTCCTTGCGGGTGATGGGACGGTGGTAGCCGTCGGAGTTGAACGCCGTCACCACGACCCGCAGCCCGTCGGGGCGGATGGTGTCCGCGATCCACCGCACGATGCCGACGCCGCCCTTGTCGCCCGCGTCGCTGCGCTTGACCAGCTTCGTCCCGTCGGGGAGGACGGTCGCGCCGTCGTAGATCTGGTTGTCGACCTCGTCGGGCGCCCACCGCTGGAAGTCGACCTCGACGAAGGTGGCCCCGTTGCCGTCGTCCACGGTGAGGTGGACGTACCCGCCGCTCTGTCCCGGCGGCACGGTCGCCTTGAGCCCCTTGGGCAGGACCTCCTGGAGCAGGTTCAGGATCCTCTTCGCGCGCTGCGGCCCGGCGTCGGAGCCGGGCTCCTCGGTCGCTACCGGGAGCTTGGGGACGGCGGCCAGGAAGGGCTCCCACTCCGGGGACCGCACGAGGGTGCCGAGCTGGGAGGCGGTCAGAGGCGGGTCCTGCCGGCTCTGCTTCTTCGCCTTCTCCTGCGCCGCGTTCGATTCGGTGACCATGACCTGCCGGCCGTCGGCGTCCGTGACGGTGGCGCGCCAGGTCTTGGGCCCCTTGCGGCTGTCCTGGTACTCCCAGCCCTTGACGACCAGCAGGGTCGCCTTGCCGGGGAGTCGGGTGCGCTCGCACGTCGTGCCCGGCTTCATCAACGCGAGGTCGGGACAGGTCACGCCCTCACCGGGCTGGACGCGGCTCAGGCCGACGGAGATCGTCGAGGCGCCGTGACCGTCGTCCCAGACGACCTCGGCGTAGGGAGAGCTCTCCACGTCCGAGGCCCGCCTGCTGAGGATCCGGCCCTTGGGGAGCAGGTGCTCGAGGGCGCCGAGCAAGGTGCCGTCGTCGCCGCTCGTGTCCTGGTTCTCGGCCGGACGCGTCGGGTCGGGGCTGCTCGTCGTCGCCGGGCCCACTTCCTGGGGGCTGCCGCCGGGTACGGCCAGGGCGGCGGTCACGCCCGCGGCCGCCACCGCGGCGACGGTGCCCACCACGGCGGCCGTACGGCGGCGGCGGACGCTGCGGCCCTGCGCGAGGCCGGCCGCCACGAGGGCGCGGTTGTCGGTGCTGAAGCTGTCGCCGGTGCTCCGCAGTGCGGCGCCGAGGTCGTCTTCGAAGGGCATGGTGAACCACCGTCCGGAGGAGAGGTCGAAAGGGAAAGGGGAAGCCGGTGGGGGGTGAGGTCAGTGGGAGGACGCGAGTTCCGCCAGGCTGTCGCCGAGCAGTTCGCGGAGCCTGGCGAGGGCACGGACCGACCGGGTGCGCACGGCGCTGGAGCTGACCCGCATCGCGTCGGCGGTCTCCTCGATGCTCCGGTCCTCCCAGTAGCGCAGGACCACGACCGCGCGGTCCTTCGGCGCCAGCCGGGCGAGCGCGTCGAGGAGGGTCAGCCGCAGCAGTGCCGTGTCGCTGTCGGAGTCGCGGGAGCCCGTGGGGACGTCGGGCAGCTCACCGATGGGGGACTCGCCGCTGCTGCGCCGCCGCTTGTGGGTGAGGAAGGTGCGGACGAGCACGGTCTGGGCGTAGCCGGCGGGGTTGCCGACACGGGACACCCGCCGCCAGGTGACGTACATCTTGCCGAGGGTCTCCTGCACCAGGTCCTCGGCGAGATGGGTGTCGCCTCCGGTGAGCAGGCAGGCCGACCGGAAGAGGTGCGCCGCGCGGGTCGCCGCGAAGTCCAGGTAGTCCTTCGTACGGTCCTCGTGCATGCCCCACCCCATCGTCGATCAGCGCTGCCTTCACCTCACTGACGTCGTGGGCGCACGGAAATGTTGCACCGCCACAGCAAGAGCGCGGCGCCCAGGAACGGCAGACCCGCCAGGGCGAACAGCGGCCCCGGCCCGGACCACCGCGACCCCAGCGCCCAGCAGCCGAACAGCAGCAGCGCCGCGGCCTCGGAGCCCAGGCCCGCCAGGGAGGTGACCGTCGCGCGGGTGCGGTCGGTCAGCCGCTCCTGCAGGCCCGCGTCGGCGGCCGCCGTCGCCCAGTCGAAGACGCCGAAGGCCACGGCCACCGGCACCAGCCCCGCCGGGTGCGTGCCAACGGCGCCCGCGGCCAGGCACACCGCGGCGACCGCCGGTGCCAGTGGTGCCCAGCGCGCGCCGCGCCCGGCGAGCCAGCCGCCCGCCGTGGAGCCCGCGGTCACCAGCAGGACGAGCAGCGGGACGAGGGACGGCCCGACACCGGTGGCCCGGGCGAGCAGCGGTACGTACTCGTCCAGCGCGGTCGCCCCGGCCAGCAGGGAGACGACGGCCACCGTGCGACCCACTCCGGGCGTGTGCCGGGCCTCGGCGAGGGCCTCGCGCAGCAAGCCGGTGTACGTGATGGTGTCGCCGCCCGCCGCGGCCCGGTCCCGAGGGCCCCGGGGCTCCGGCAGCGCGAGGGCCGCCAGCGCGGTCAGCACGGTCACCCCGACGCTGACCAGCCCGACGGCGCGGCCGCCTCCGGCCGCGAGGAGCGGCCCCGCCAGCGCGGTGGCCGCCAGTGCCGCCGTGGTGCCGAGCGCCTGGGCCCGGCCGGTCAGGCGCGCGTACGCCCGGGGCGCGCCGACCCGGGTCAGTTCCTCGTGGACCAGGGCCTGCAGCGCCCCCGACCGCAGCGCGGAACCGGCACCCCACAGGACGAATCCGGCGGCGAAGGATGCGTAGCAGGGCCACAGCGTCCACAGCGTGAAACCCGCCCCGGCCAGCAGTGGCGCGAGGATGAGCAGGGCACGCCGGGAGAAGCGGTCGGCCCACACGCCCGAGGGCAGCTCGAGCAGGAACGCCGTGAGCGACCACACGGCGAACAGCGAGGAGATCCCCGCCTCGGACAGCCCGGCGTCGGCGAAGAGCACCGCGTACACCGGATAGAGCGGGATCAGGTCCTCGAGGAAGGCGTAGGCGTAGAGCCTGCGCGCCAGACCGGACTCGGGTGAGGATCAATGTCGCCATGTCATGGGACGAGCGTAGCCGGGTACGAACCGGTTGAGGAGGCGTTTTCCATGCACATGGGACGTACCGGGAACGAGCCCCTGCGGGCTCGCAGCGCATTGCGGATGCGGCTCGGACTGGCCGCCTTCGGGCTGGTCTGGGCGATCGCGGGAACGGTGGTCTTCGCCGACCTGGGGCGGACCGGCTGGGCGGTCTTCTTCGGCCTCCTGGCACTCGTCGCGGGCGGCGACCTCGTCATGATCGTCCGGCACATCCGCCAGGGCCCGCACTGGCAGCCCGGACGCGATGTCCCGCCGTACGAACCGCTCCGCAAACGCTGAGCGCACGGACCGGCAGGGAAGCGGCAGGGAAGCGGCAGGGAAGCGGCGCGGGAGAGACCCGAAAACGCCGAGGGCCCGGTGCTGATGCACCGGGCCCTCGGCTTCAGTAGCGGGGACAGGATTTGAACCTGCGACCTCTGGGTTATGAGCCCAGCGAGCTACCGAGCTGCTCCACCCCGCGTCGGTGAACACAACCCTACGGGGTGTCGGCGCCAGAACCAAATCCATTTCCGGTGAGCCACCGCCAGCGCGGGACCTCGGTCACGACCGTGGCGGCCGCGAGGGTGCTGACCAGGGCGGCGAACGGGGCCGGCCAGACGGCCCAGGAGGAGACGACGGCCGCGGCCAGCTGCAGCAGCACCAGCGCGACGGTCACCGCGCCGGGCACGGGGACGATCACCTGCGCCTTGTCGCCGGGCGTGGAGAAGACCGTCGGCAGGCCGATCAGGACGATCACCGAGAGGACGGCGAGCAGCCAGGAGTGCCCGGCCAGGGCCCACGGGGTCGCGATCCAGGCCACGAGCTCGGTGGTGAAGCGGAGCACGGACGCGGCGCGGCTGTCGGGCGCGGTGGTCTGGGTCGGCACGGCCGTCACACTCTCACGCGCCCGGCGCCGCGTAAATGCGTTGCCGGGCATGCGGCCCCGGCGTAGTTTCTGCCCCGGCCCTGCCACCACCCCGATCGGAGAAGGCCGTTGTCCGTCTGAGGTCCGGGACACCGTGTCCGCGACGCCCCTCCTGGGCGATCGCGCGGGCCGTGTGCGACCTCGGCCGTGAGCAGCCGCCCCTGCGCAGCGCCCGCCTTCCGGTGTCCCCGTGTGCCGTCCTGCCGTCATCACGAGCACCCCGGAGGCCCTCATGGGACATCCCCGTCCGATTTCCATCACCTGCACCGACCTCTCCTTCGCCTGGCCGGACGGCACTGCCGTCCTCGACGGGTTCCAGCTCTCCGCCGGCCCCGGCCGTACGGGCCTGATCGGGCCCAACGGGTCCGGCAAGTCGACCCTGTTGAGACTCCTCGCCGGCCGGCTCACGCCCGGCGGCGGCACGGTGCGCGTCGCGGGCGAGATCGGGTACCTGCCGCAGGACGCCGTACTCGACACCGCGCTGCGGGTGGACGAGGCCCTGGGCATCGCACAGGCCCGGGCCGCGCTGCACGCCATCGAGGCCGGCCACGCGACGGAGGAGAACTACGCCGCGGTCGGCGACGACTGGGACGTGGAGGAGCGGGCCCGGGCCGGACTCGACGGCCTCGGGCTGGGCCACGTCGGTCTCGACCGTGTCGTCGGCGAGCTCTCCGGCGGAGAGTGCGTGCTGCTGCGGCTGGCGTCCCTGCTGCTGCGCCGCCCGGACGTGCTGCTGCTCGACGAACCGACCAACAACCTGGACCTGGCGGCCAGGCGGCGGCTCCACGAGGCGGTCGCGGCCTGGAACGGCGTCCTGGTGGTCGTCTCCCACGACCGCGAACTGCTGCGCCACGTCGACCGGATCGCCGAGCTGCGCGACGGCGGGGTCCGCTGGTACGGGGGCGACATCGCCGCCTACGAGGAGGCCCTGGCCGTCGAACAGGACGCGGCCGAGCGCCTGCTGCGCGTCGCCGAGTCCGATGTGCGGCGGCAGAAGAGGGAGTTGGCGGACGCCCACGTCAAGCTGGCCCGGCGGGTCCGGTACGGGCAGAAGATGTACGACGCCAAGCGTGAGCCGCGCGCAGTCATGAAGCAGCGCAAGCGCCAGGCCCAGGTGTCCGCGGGCAAGCACCGCATCCTGCACGCGGAGCGGCTTGCGGAGGCGAAGGAGCGGCTGGACGAGGCCGTCGAGGCGGTGCGGGACGACGACGTGATCCGCGTCGACCTGCCCCACACGGCGGTCCCCGCGGGCCGTACCGTGCTCACGCTGCGCACCCTGCGCACGGCGTACGGGGCGCCGGCCGGGGACCTGGAACTGCGGGGACCGGAGCGGATCGCCCTGGTCGGCCGCAACGGCGCCGGGAAGACGACACTGCTGCGTACGGTCACCGGGGAACTGCCCCCGGCGGCGGGCGAGGCGCTGGCGCATGTGCCGTTGCGCTTCCTGCCGCAGCGGCTCGACATCCTGGACGACGAACTGTCGGTCGCGGCCAACGTGGCCCGGTTCGCGCCGCAGGCGACGGTCAACCGGATCCGGGCGTCGCTGGCCCGCTTCCTGTTCCGGGGCGCCCGGGCCGACCAGCCGGCCGGTTCGCTGTCAGGCGGGGAGCGGTTCCGGGCCTCGCTCGCGGCGCTGATGCTCGCGGAACCGGCGCCGCAGCTGCTCCTGCTGGACGAGCCGACGAACAACCTGGACATGGCGAGCGTGCGGCAGTTGACGACGGCGCTCGCCTCCTACGAGGGTGCGCTGATCGTGGCGAGCCATGACCTGCCGTTCCTGCGCGGCATCGGCGTCACGTGCTGGCTGCGGCTCGACGCCGACGGGCTCACCCGCGTCGAGCCGCTGTGACGGGTGCGGTGCCGCTCCGGCGGCGGGGCTCCCCCCGGGGCCCCGCCGCCGGTGTCCGCGGGCCGCGTGGCGGCGTCAGCGGTACAGCTTGTTCACGGCGGTCCGCGTGGTCCTCCTGAAGGCCTTCAGCGGGATCTGTTCGAGGGTTCCCATCTGGCCCCACTCGACGACGGTGACGGTGCGGCCGTCGCGGCCGATGCCGTAGAGCCGGACGCTGTGCTCGGACTCCGGCGGCGCGACGTGCACGCCGTAGACGTGCGCGCCCTCCTCCACGTCGAGGGAGCCGAAGTCCTTCCAGTCGGCCTCCGCTCCCGGGTTCTGGTCCAGGAAACGGCCCGCGCAGCCCCGTACGGACTTGTGGAGCTTCGCGGCGAGGTCACGCGCCGCCTTGGTGTTCTCGGCCGTGAAGGTGACCTGCTGGGCGTTGGTGTCCAGTTCGGTCCAGAACGAGCGGTGGGAGACGCCCTTGCGGGGCAGGCCGCTCAGGGCGCAGGCGGTGCCGCCCTCGGGCAGACCGCTCCTGACCCGGTCGGCGTACCAGGGCGAGTAGGGGTACGGCGGCAGTTCCTTCGGCGCGAGGAACCTCGGCGCGGCGGGCGGCGCGGCGGCCCCGGCGTCGGCGGTGCCGACGGCGATCAGCGTGGTGGCGGCGACCGCGGACAGCGCGGTCGCGGCGGCGCGGCGGGCGAGTGTGCGGTTCAAGGCGGTTCCCCCGTGGTCGGACGTGAACGACGGCCGCCGCGGAGGCGGCGGTGATGTCGTCAGCGTGCGCGGCGCCGTCACGGCCCCGCAACAGTCGCCGCCGCTTCCGGGACGCCGGAACGGTGGCGCGTACCCTGGCCTGGGGAGACGTGAGCGCCCTGGAACGGGTGGCCGGGACACGGGAGACGTCGGGGGCGCGGGACATGGCTGGGACGGCGGCGGGCAGCGAGCACTTCGCCCGGCATTTACGCGAGCTGAAGGATCGTTCGGGGCTGAGCTACGGGCAGCTCGCGACCCGGCTGCACGTCGGTACGTCGACGCTGCACCGCTATTGCAACGGCGACGCCGTCCCGGCGGACTACGCGGTGGTGGAACGCCTGGCCCGGCTGTGCGGCGCGGGGCCGGAGGAACTGGTCGAGCTGCACCGCCGGTGGGTGCTCGCGGACGCCGTACGGCGCGTGGGCAACCGGGGCGGTGGCGCGGTGCCGGAGCGGGACGGCGGGGGAAACGGGAACGGGAGCGGGAGCGATGACGCCGCCCCGGCAGGGAGCGCCGCATCCGGGCCTGTTCCGGAACCCGAGCCTGCGTCCGTGCCTGCGACGGCCGCCGTGGACCCGGCACCCGAACTCGCGCCGATCGGACCCGCCCCCGGCGGGCCGCGTCCGTCGCGTCCCTGGCGGCGCCGGCTGTCCCGGCCCGCCGTCGCCGGGTCGGTGGCCGCCCTGGTGCTCACCGGCGCGGTACTGGCCATGACCGACGGCGCCACCGGCGAGCGTCCTCCGGCGCACGCGGCGTCCCCGCGGTCCGCGCAGCCGGGCGACGCCGGGGGTCCGCCGACCCCGGCGGACGGAACGGGCCCGCGCTCGCCCACCGCGTCCGCGTCCGGTCCACCCTCCGGGAAGCCGTCGGCGACCGGCACGGACGGCACACCGCGTTCACCCGGTGGCGGTGCCACGGCCTCCGGGGCCCCGGTCCCGGCCCGGCCACTGGTCTGGAGCGTCCGCTCCCACGTGTGGCAGAGCGGCTGCGACCACCGCTATCTGATCGCCCGGCCCCCCTCCGACGTCCCTCCCCCGCCGGTCGCGCAGGACGCGCCCGCCTGGGCCGGCGCCCTCGGTGCCGTGCACGGCGGCACCACGATCGTCGAGGCCACCGTCCAGGGACGCGGTTCCACCCCGGTGGTCGTGCAGGCCCTGCACATCCGGGTCGTGGAGCGCCGCAGCCCGCTGCGCTGGTCGTCCTACGCCATGTCGAACGGCTGCGGCGGTGCGCTGACCCCCGCGGAGTACGCGGTGGACCTCGACGCCGCCCGTCCGGAGCCCCATTCGCAGGACGGGTTCGACGGCGAGAACGTCCTGCCGGCGGTCCGCCTCCCGTATCAGGTCTCCGAACGGGATCCTCTGGTGCTGCGGGTCACCGCCCGCACGGTGCGGTGCGACTGCGACTGGTACCTGGAGCTGGAGTGGACGGCGGGCAACCGGACGAAGACGGTCCGCATCGGCGACGACGGGCGGCCGTTCCGCACCAGCGGCGTCAAGGGCCGCCCGGAGTACGGCTACTTGCCGGAAACCGGCTGGACCCGCGACTGAGTCCCCGGATCCCCCGGTCCCGGAAGTACGGGACGGCCCCCACCCCCCCGTGCAGGGTGGGGACCGTCTCCCCCCGTTTCCCTTCGGCCGCGTTCCTCGCGGTCAGAGGCCGAACGGCCAGATGAAGCCCTTGTTCATGGTGATGAGCACGACCAGCACCATCAGGTCGGCCGCGCCCAGGACCAGCCCGAGCATCGCCCGGACCGGGCGCCGGGTGCCCCGTACGAGCGCGACGCCACCGAGGATCAGGGCGAAGGGGCCGAGCACGATGTTGAAGGCCAGCAGGCCCACCAGGCCCAGCACGAACGAGGCGACGGCCATGCCGTCGGAGCCGTCCGAGCCCGACCGGGCTTCCCGGGCGCGCAGTTCGCGCTCGCGGGCAGGTACGTAGGAGTCCATGGGTGGTTTCCCCCGGGAGACGTGGG
Source organism: Streptomyces sp. NPDC001070 (assembly GCF_053598835.1). Lineage (NCBI taxonomy): Bacteria > Bacillati > Actinomycetota > Actinomycetes > Kitasatosporales > Streptomycetaceae > Streptomyces > Streptomyces sp. NPDC001070. Next base: position 155,849 of record NZ_JBSFLB010000013.1, on the reverse strand, counting down.
TCAGCGGTTGCGGTGTTGCCCGATGCGCTCGCGTACGTAGAACGTGAGCAGCCAGGCACCGATCACGCCCGCGGCGACGAGGAAGACGGGGAACGAGGTGTACGAGACGGTGCCCAGGAGGATCCCCATGGCGACCAGGACGACGAGGAGGGTCACGGATCTGTGCCTTTCTCGGTTGCCGGATGGCACTGCGGGCTGCGGACGTTACAGCTCAGTGAACAGTTGGAATAACAACTGTTCACTGAATCGGTAGTCTACTGTCGCGAAACTCGGCGAACAGCTGTTTACTGGATGACATGAGTCACACCCTCGGGGTCCGTGAGGCCCAGAAGCAGCAGACCCGGCGGGCCCTCCTCGACGCCGGCCTGCGCCTGCTGGAGAACCAGAGCCTGAGCAGCCTGGGGCTGCGCGAGGTCACGCGCGAGGTGGGCGTCGCACCCGCCGGCTTCTACCGGCACTTCCGCGACATGAGCGACCTCGGGGTGGCCCTGGTCGCCGAGTCACTGGGCAGCCTGCACGCCATGATCCGGGCGATCCTGGCCGAACAGGACGACGCGGAGGAGGTCATCGCCCGCTCCATCCGGGTCATCGTCCTGCATGTGCGCGACCACCGCCCGCACATCCGCTTCATCGCCCGGGAACGCCACGGCGGGGTCCAGGCCGTCCGCGAGGCCATCGCCGCCGAACTCTCGCTCTTCGCCGACGAGGTGGCCGCGGCGCTCGGCGCGCAGCCCGTCTCCCGCGGCTGGGATCCCGAGGACGTGCGCATGCTGGCCGAACTGTACGTGGACCGCATGCTGATGACGGCGATCGCGTTCATGGAGGCGCCGGCCGGGGATGCCGGGGCCGAGGAACGGATCGAGCAGCGGGCCCGCAAGGAGCTCTACCTCATCCACCTGGGACGGCGGCACTGGCTCGGCGCCTGAGGGGCGATTCGCACTTGCGTGGATCCACCATCTAAGGTGATCACATGGCTTTCGCACTCTTTCGGCGTAATCGGACGGCCAACGGCAGCGCGGATCCGGGGCTGTTGCCCCCGGTCGCCAAAGGCGCGGGGCTGATGAGCTGTCAGGTGCTCGACCCCATGGGCCAGCCGATGGGCGGAGCCGAGATCACCGTGTCCGACGCGCTCACCCATGACACGCGCGTGAAGGCGATCAGCGATCCTTACGGGACGTTCCTCGCGACCCTGCCGCCCGGGCACTACACGGTGGTGATCACCTCGGACGGCCTGCAGCCCTACCGCGGGACCGTGGAGATCGCGGAGGGGCTGCAGTCCCCGATGGGGAAGGTGCAGTTGGCGCCGTCACCGGGCGCCGAACTGCCGCCCCCGGGGACCTGGCTCTTCGACCCGCCGCACACGGCCATCCGCTTCATCGCCAAGCACGTCGGCATGGCCCATGTGCACGGCCGCTTCGACCGCTTCGAGGGCGGCATACGCGTCGCGGAGCGCATGGAGGACTCCCACGTCGAGATCTCCATCGACGCCGCGAGCATCAACACCGGGAACAGGACCCGCGACAACCACCTGCGCTCGGCGGACTTCCTGGACGTGGCGGGCTACCCCTGGCTCCACTTCGCGAGCGACCGCTTCGTGCACCACGGCGGCTCCCGCTGGGGCGTCCAGGGACACCTCACCATGCACGGCATCAGCCGCTCGGTGACCCTGGACACCCACTACCTGGGGATGGCGACCGGCGGCTACGGCGAGGAGTTGCGGTGCGCCGCTCTCGCCACCGCCGAACTGCACCGCGACGACTACACCCTCAACTGGCAGAACATGCTGGCGCGGGGCATCGCGGTGGTGGGCCCGACCATCAAGCTGGAGCTCGATGTGCAGGCCATGTTCTCCAGCCACGACACCCCGACGCCGCCGGAGTAGCCGCCGGGAGCGCCCTCAGGCCGCGGGGCCCGCGGGAGTGATCACCGCGAAGGCCGCGCCGTGCGGATCGACGACCTGGCCGAAGCGGCCGACCTGCGGCATGTCCATCGCGGGCAGCCGGACCGTGCCGCCGGCCTGCTCGGCCCCGGCCAGCGTGGCGTCGCAGTCGGACACCGCGAAGTACGGCAGCCAGTGCGAGCCGGCGCCCGCGGCCAGCATCTCCTCGTCGAGCTGCATGACGCCGCCGTGGGCGTCGCTCTCCCCGCCGCCGGCCGGCGAGACCATGGTGTAGACGCCGCCGGGGATCTGCGCGTCCTCGGTCTTCCAGCCGAAGACCGAGCGGTAGAAGGCCAGCGCCGCGGGCGCGTCGGTGGTGTAGAGCTCGGTCCAGTACAGGGAACCCGGCTCGTCGACGACGTCCAGGCCCTTGTTGGCGCCCGGCTGCCACACGCAGAAGTTCGCGCCGCTCGGGTCGGTGTAGGCCGCCATGCGGCCGAGGTCGAAGACGTCCATGGGGGCGAAGCGCACGCGGCCGCCCGCCTGCTCGACGGCCTTGGTGGTGGCGTCGGCGTCGGCCGTCTGGAAGTACGGCTCCCAGGCACCGGTCGTGACACCCGGCTGGTTCTGCGGGCCGATACCGGCGACGGTCCGGTCGCCGATCCGGAACATGCCGTATCCGCCCGCCTCCGGTCCGGCCGACTGGAAGTCCCAGCCGAACACCCGGCGGTAGTAGGCAACCGAGGCGTCGATGTCCGGACTTCCCAGGTCGAGCCAGTTGGGGGCGCCGGCGACGTAGTTGGTGCTGAGCATGGCGTGCTCCTTCGACGGGGTGCTGTGCCCTGGTCGCGCCCAGTCTTGCACCGGGCACTGACAGTGCCCCTGTGCCGCTCCGTCAGCCCTGCTGCGGCTGGCTGGCGATGACCGCGAACAGCGCGCCGAAGGGATCCGCCAGGTGCGCGAAGCGGCCGACACCCTCGGCGTGCCGGGGTGCCGTGACGACGGTGCCGCCGAACTGCCCGGCCTTGGCGACCACCGCGTCGGCGTCCTCGACCTCGAAGTAGGGCAGCCACCGCGGGGACGCCCCCGCGTCCCTCATCGCGCCGGTGATCTCCACGATTCCGCCGAGGGACGCCTCGCGTCCGCCGCCCGAGGTCGACAGCACGGTGTAGCTGGTGATGCCGAGGGGCACCTCCTGTGCCTGCCAGTCGAAGACCGCACCGTAGAAGGCGCGGGCCGCGGCGGCGTCGGGCGCGTACAGCTCCGCCCAGCCGAGGCTGCCCGGCTCGGTGACCACGTCGAGGCCCTTGGTGTCGCGGGGCTGCCACACGGCGAACTCCGCTCCCCCTGGGTCGGTGAAGCCGGCCATGCGGCCGTTGGTGAACACGTCGAAGGGCGCGAGGCGGACCGTGCCGCCGGCCTGCTCCACCGCCTTGGCGGTGGCGTCGGCGTCGGCTGTCTGGAAGTACAGCGTCCAGGACGGCCGCATGCCCTCCTCGGTGAGCGGTCCGAAGGCGGCGACGGTCTTCCCGCCGAGGCGGAAGAAGCCGTAGCCGCCGGCCTCGGGTCCGAGGGACTGGGCGTCCCAGCCGAAGAGCCCGCTGTAGAAGGAGACCGCCGCCGCGGGGTCGGTGCTGCCGAGGTCGATCCAGTTCGGGGCGCCGTTGACGTACTGGGTGGTGAGCATGGCGGTCTCCTTCGCCTGGCGTGCTTCCCTGGGTCCGTCGTCACATGCCCTCCCCCAGCTGCCGCCGGGTGGCACTGCCACCGGCCGTGGGCCGGGGAGCGCCACCCCACACCGATGTGACGGCAGACCCTTGTCCCGTGAGCCCGGTGTCCGTCCTCAGTCTGGCACCGGTGCCGGGCTCCCGCCGGGCGGTGTCACTTCCCCTGGGTGAACTCGTCGTACGCCTTGAGCACCTCGTCGGTCGAGCCGTCCATGCGCAGCGTGCCGTGCTCCAGCCAGATGGCGCGGTCGCAGGTGTCGCGGATCGACTTGTTGTTGTGGCTGACCAGGAAGACCGTGCCGGCCTCCTGGCGCAGCTCGCGGATCCGCGCCTCGGAGCGCTTGCGGAACCGGTTGTCGCCCGTCGCCAGCGCCTCGTCGATCATGAGGACGTCGTGGCTCCTGGACGCCGCGATCGAGAACCGCAGGCGGGCGGCCATGCCGGAGGAGTACGTGCGCATCGGAAGGGAGATGAAGTCGCCCTTCTCGTTGATGCCCGAGAACTCGACGATGTCGTCGTAGCGTGCCCGGACCTCGTCCTGGGACATGCCCATCGCGAGCCCGCCGAGCATCACGTTGCGCTCACCGGTCAGGTCGTTCATCAGGGCGGCGTTCACGCCCAGCAGTGACGGCTGACCCTTGGTGTAGACCCTGCCGCTCTCCGCGGGCAGCAGCCCGGCGACGGCCTTGAGCAGGGTCGACTTGCCCGAGCCGTTGGAGCCGATCAGGCCGATGGACTCGCCCCGGTAGGCGGTGAAGCTCACACCGCGCACGGCGTGGACCGTACGGACGTTCGGGTTGCCCTTGCGGCGCGCCAGTCGCGACAGGGCGTTGACGGCGGTGCCGCGGCCGGTGCCGGCGCCGTGCACCCGGTACATGATGTGCAGGTCGTCCACGATCACGGTGGGAATGCGCTCAGCCACGGCCGTACTGCTCCTCAGCCTTCCAGAAGTACACAAAGCCCCCGACACCCATGACCAGGGCCCAGCCCAGGGCCACCGCCCACACGTGCGGCGGCAGCTGCGCGGAGGTGAAGCTGTCGATCAGCGCGAAGCGCATCAGGTCGATGTAGACCGCGGCCGGGTTCAGGCCCAGCAGGATCCGCACCGGCTCCGGCACGTGCGCCGCCACGCGACTGATGCTGTACATGACACCCGAGGTGTACATCCAGGTGCGCAGGATGAACGGCATCAACTGGGCGAGGTCGGTCATCTTGCTGCCCAGCCGCGCCATCACCAGCGCCAGGCCCGCGTTGAAGACCGACTGCAGCACCAGCGCCGGGATCGCCAGCAGCCACGACGGACCCGGCACCTCGCCGGTCATCAGCACGATCGCCAGCAGCACCAGCATCGACATCAGCAACTGCTGCAGCTGCATCAGCGTCTGCGCGATCGGCAGGCTGGCGCGCGGGAAGTGCAGGGCCCGCACCAGGCCGAGGCTGCCCGAGATGGCGCGCACGCCCGCCATCACCGAGGACTGGGTGAAGGTGAAGATGAAGATGCCGGTGACCAGGAACCCGATGTAGTTGTCCACACCACGGTCGGTGCCCAGCAGCAGGCCGAAGATCAGATAGTAGACGGCCGCGTTGAGCAGCGGTGTCAGCACCTGCCACAGCTGACCCAGCCGGGCCTGGGTGTACTGCGCCGACACGCGGGCGGTCGCGTACGAGGTGATGAAGTGCCGGCGTCCCCACAGCTGCCGCACGTAGGCGCCCAGGCCGGGCCGGGCGCCGCTGACCGTGAGGCCGTGCTCGGCTGCCAGCTCTGCGGGGGTCGGCGCCGGCGCGCCGGGCGGCGCGGGCGCCGCGGAAGAGGACTCGATGTCAAGGCTCACGAGGGAGGCGCTTCCGTTCGGGGGGTGATGCGCGAGGGGGGTGGTTGTGCGCCGACGGAACGAGACCGTGTCGTCGTTACCGAGACGTTAGACCACACGAGCGTTGGAACGCAACCGTTCCGTCCCATCGTCGCGTAGGCTGCCGGGCATGGCACCGGACACCGCACCCCCTCGACGCGCCCCCGCCGGGGCGGCAGTGCTCCGTGACGATGTTACGGAGGCGATCCGTGCGGCCGTGTTCGAGGAGCTCGCCGCGGTCGGCTACGGCCGGATGTCCATCGAGGGCATCGCGCGCCGGGCGGGCGTCGGCAAGGCCGCGGTCTACCGGCGCTGGCGCTCCAAGCTGCCGCTCGTCCTGGACGTCGTCTCCGCGGTAGCTGCGCTCGGTGTGCCCGCGCCCGCCACGGGGAGCCTGCTGGGCGACATCCGGATGCTGCTGGAGGTGACGGCGCGGGCCCTGCGGCACCCCGTCGCCTCGCAGATCATCCCCGACCTGCTGGCGGAGGCCTCCCGCAACCCGGACATCGCCGAGACCCTGCAGATCGCGCTGCGCGACACCCAGCGCGGCATCGCCACCGCCATCGTCGACGCGGCGGTCGAACGCGGGGAGCTGCCCGCCGGCACGGACTGCGACCTCGCCCTCGACCTCATCGCCGGGCCCCTCTACTGGCGCCTCGCGGTGCTCCGCTCCCCCCTCTCGCCGCGCTACCTCGACCACCTCGCCGCCGCCACGACGGCGGCGCTCGCCGCGTCGGCCGGGTAGCGGCTGCCGCCGCGGGGCTCGTCGACGGCAGCGGCCCCGACACCGGAGCCGCGCGCGAGCGCGTCGCGGCGGTCCCGGCCGCCGCACCCCCGTGAGATCCGTCACCCGGTGCCGGGCGGCGCGGCGCCGCAGAGGTCCGGAAGGCGGGCGCCCCCCGCCGCGTACCGGAGCCTTCCGCCACATCGGCTCCCCCAGCGGAGCCGGGGGAGCCCCGGGGCGCTGGGGGTGCCCCCGGGTACGGTGCGTCGCAAGGCGGCGGGTCGTCCTCGCAGTGGGCCACTCGGGCGACTGGACCGGTCGTGCAGGCCCGCCCGTCCCTCGCTGTGGAACCGACCGGCCCAGCGGTGAGCGCACTGCCGCGAGACACCCGGCCTCCTTGGCCACATGAGCCACCGGACCGCCGTCGAAGACGACACGGCGCACCAGCAGGCGTCTGCCGTCAAAGGTCAGCCGGGCATCGACGTGGGCCACCAAGCCCTCCGAGGTCAGTGAAGACGGCAGTCTCCACCACGCCCGGAGGCCCTCCATGATCAACAACCGACACGGACGTGTCACCGACGTGTCGGCCGAGTACGTCTAGCCGCGCGGGACCGCGAAGTCGTCCAGGCGGGCGCGCTCCGGGGCGAGTGACGACCAGGGCCCCGGCCAGGTGAGGACAGCGACGGCGGAGGTCGGGAACTTGTCCGACGCGCGGAACAGGGCGTCGGCGCGGGCCTCGCCCGTCAGCCGGAGCACGAGGTCCTGCACCCCGGGGTTGTGGCCGACCAGCAGGACCACCGCCGCGTCGCCGGGGGTCTCGCGCACGACGTCGAGCAGGGCGCGCGCGGTGGCCGCGTACACCCGCTCGTCGAAGCGCACCGGCGGAGGCGGCGCGGCGCCCAGCGCCTCGGCGGCCAGCTCCCAGGTCTCCCGGGTGCGGCGGGCGGTCGAGCAGATCACCAGGTCCGGGGTGTGCTTGCCCTCGCGCAGCCAGCGGCCGACGGCGGGGGCGTCGCGCCGGCCGCGGGTGCCGAGCGGGCGGTCGTGGTCGGGGACGTCCGGCGGCCAGGCGGACTTGGCGTGCCGCAGCACGATGAGCCGTCGCGGCCCCTCCGCGTGGTCCCTCACGGCCGCACCCCGCCGACCTCGCGCGTCAGCTCCAGGGCGAGCACGCGGTCCGCGTGGGCGAACGTCTCGAAGCGGGAGCCCGCCGGGAGCACCGTCTCCGCCTCCAGCCGGTCCAGGGTGGCCAGGTAGGCCGCGGTGTCCAGATCCGCCGTCAGCGACGCCTGGAGGTGCTCGACGTACTCGGCGCACATCGGCTTGGACGGCGAGTCGGCCCAGCCGGCGACGGCACGGCGCCAGTGCCGGAGCCGCGCCTCCGCCGCATCCAGCGCCGGCGGGGTCAGCTCGGCCGGGGCCCGGCGGTCGAGGCCGAGCAGCGCGAGCCGTACGGCGGGCCCGGCGGGTACCTCGTACGGGTGAACCTGTCCGACGTCCATGCGGGGGGCGCCGGTCTCGCCGCCCGCCGCCGTGACGTGGACCCGGGCGCGGCCGGCCAGCGCCTCCTCGGCCTCGGGCGTGCTGTCGCCCCGCGCCGCGGCGGGCAGGATGCCGAGCGCCGAGGCGGCCGCGGCCAGGGCGGGGTCGGCCGGGCCCACCACCGCGACCAGCACCTGTCCGCCGTAGGTCTCCGCCGTACGCGCCAGCACGTCCGCCACCAGAAGCACCCTCAGCGCCGTCGTCCCGCCCGCGGGACCGGTGTGAGCGAGCACCCGAAGGGGGACCCGGCGTCCCGGGTCCAGATCCACGGGCTCGCCGCTCCTGCCGTCCACGATGCGCAGCACGCCTCCGAATCTACGCCGTACGGCCCACCACCGCAGACCCCCTTCCGGGGTGACGGGGCCTCGCGTGGTGTCCGGAACGCCGCGGAACCGGGCGCCCCGGCCGGGGCCCCGGCTCGCCGGCGTCCGCGAAGTGCCCTGCGGGCCCGAGGACTTCCCGCCGGCCGGCGCCCTGCCCCCCGACGCCGCCCCGGCGCGGGAGCGCCTGCGCGCGGCCGCTCGCCCCGGACCGGCCGGAAGTGCCTGCCGCGCCGGGCGACAGGTGCTCCGGTTGCCGCCGGGGGCCGGGCGGACCGCGGCCGCGCGCGACCTCGTCACCCCCAGCGGACGCTCTCGCGGCTCGCGTGGAGCCGCGGGGCCGGAAGAGGTACCTCCCCCGATCCGGGGGATCCGCTCGTCGCGGGCCGTCTCACCGCCACCGCCCTGATCGGGACGATGCCGCCGCACCTGCCGCCGCACCCCGCCAGTGGGAACCGATGCACACCTGCCCGGAGTTGTTCCCGGACACGGCCGAGGAGGCGGTCCACCACGCGTCCGCTGCCCCGTCCGGCGCCGAACTGGACGCCGGTGCGCCGCTCTTCGCCGTATGCATTCCCGCCGGCCGGGGCGAGCCGCCTTCGTACGGGCCGGCGACGCCGGCCAGGTGGCGATGCCCTCGCGCCCGCCCCCGTCCACCGATCGCCGCGAGCGCTGCACCGTGGCCCGGGCCCCGCACCGGCGGCCTGAGGGAACGGATTCGGCGTGCTCCGGGGCCCGTCCGCTGCCGGCGCGTTCCCCTGCCCGGGGCGAGGTGCTCGGCACGGGGCACCGGCGGCCCGCGCCCTGGCACATGTGAGACGTGGCGCTTTGCCGCCAGTCACCGATCGTTCCCCCGGTCGCGGAGGGGCCGGTAGGACCGGGCCATGACCTCCCTCATACCCCGCCGCCCACGAGGCAGACGGTTCCTCTCCACGGCCGCCGCGGTCGTCGTCGTCCTCACGACCCTCACCGGGCGGGCAGGACCGGCGACCGCGGACAGCACGCCGCCGGCATCGGCCGCACCCCGTCACGCCGGCGCCACCCGCACGGTCACGCTGATCACCGGCGACGTCGTCCGGGTGACGGACGTCGGCGGCGGCAAGAAGTCCGTCGACGTACGGCGCCCGCACGGCGCCACAGGAGGCATACGGACCGAGACCGCCGGCGGCGACCTCTACGTCTACCCGGACGAGGCCCTGCCCTACCTCGCCGCGAACCGCCTGGACCGGAGGCTGTTCGATGTCACCGCCCTGATCGAGCAGGGCTACGACGACCAGCACAGCACCGGCATCCCGCTGATCCTCGGCTACCGCGACAAGGCCGCCGCCGCGACGCCGGCAGGCACGACCAGGGTGCGGTCGCTCAAGAGCGTCAACGGAGCCTCCGTCAGGGCGGCCAAGAAGCAGGCCAGGAAGGTATGGACCTCGGTGGCCGATGTCGCCCCCGCGGACCGGCCCGCCCTGCGCGGCGGTCTGTCCAGGATCTGGCTGGACGGCCGGGTCCGCGCCGCACTCCACGACAGCACCGCGCAGATCGGCGCGCCGGCCGCCTGGAGCTCCGGCCTCGACGGTACGGGCGTCAAGGTCGCCGTGCTGGACACCGGGGCCGACACCCACCACCCCGACCTGGCCGGCCGGGTGAGCAGCGCGGTCAGCTTCGTGCCCGGCGAGTCCGCCGAGGACGGGAACGGCCACGGCACCCACACCGCCTCCACCGTGGGCGGCAGCGGCGCCGCCTCCGACGGCGCCGAGAAGGGCGTGGCGCCCGGCGCCGACCTGCTGATCGGCAAGGTGCTCGGCGACGAGGGGTACGGCGAGGACTCCTGGGTCATCGCCGGCATGGAGTGGGCGGTGAACCAGGGCGCCAAGGTGGTCAGCATGAGCCTCGGTGGCTCCGAGCCCACCGACGGCACCGACCCGATGAGCCAGGCCCTGGACCGGCTCAGCGAGAGCAGCGGCGCGCTGTTCGTCGTCGCCGCCGGCAACACCGGCTACGAGGCGTCCATGAGCGCCCCGGGCACCGCCGACGCGGCGCTGACCGTGGCCGCGGTGGACTCCGGGGACAGGCTCGCGTACTTCTCGACCACGGGCCCGCGGTACGGCGACTACGCGCTCAAGCCGGACATCGCCGCCCCGGGCGTGGACATCCTGGCCGCGAAGGCCGGGGGCAGCGCCGACGGCGGCTGGTACCAGACGATGAGCGGCACCTCGATGGCCACGCCGCACGTCGCGGGCGCCGCCGCGATCCTCGCCCAGGAGCACCCGGGCTGGAGCGGTCCGCAGCTCAAGGACGCGCTGATGAGCACGTCCAAGCCGCTTCCAGACCTGACGGCCTATCAGGTCGGTGCGGGCCGGGTCGACCTGGCCGCCTCCACCACCGCCCCCCTCAGCGCCACCGGTTCGGCCTACTTCGGCTTCGACGCCTGGCCCCACAACGGCCCGGCCGCGGTCGAGCGCACGGTGACCTACCGCAACAGCGGCGACTCCCCCGTCGCCCTCTCCCTCGGCCTGACCGCCTCGGTGGCCGGCGGCCCGTACGACGTCGACCCGGGCGCCGACGCCGGAACCCCCGCGCCCGGCGGGATGTTCGCCCTGTCCGCGGACTCCGTGACCGTCCCGGCGCACGGCACGGCCTCCGTCACGGCCACCGCGCGGCCGGGACTCGGCGCCGACGGCCGCCGCTACCTCGGGCAGATCGCCGCGAGCGACGCCTCCGGAGCCGTGCGGGCGCGCACCCAGGTCGGCCTGTACCGGGAGGAGGAGCGCCACGCGCTGGGCGTCACCCTCAAGGACCGCTCCGGCAAGCCCGCCTCGGGCTTCGTCCAGCTGCAGCGCTTCGGGACCGACGCGGACCCGCAGATCGTCCCCGTAGACGACAGCGGCCGTGCGACGGTGCGGTTGAGGGCCGGCACCTACAGCGCGCTGAGCTACCTCGACGTCGCCGGCAGCCACGGCCCGGACTCGCTCGGCATGGCCCTGATGGGCGACCCGGAACTCGTCATGGACCGGGACCGCACGCTCGTCCTGGACGCGAGCAGGACCCGCGAGGTCACCGCCGAGGTGCCGCGCAGGACCGAGGACCGGATGCTCGGCATGCACTGGTACCGCTCGGACGGCGGCATCAGCACCGTGGACTCGCAGTACCTCCTGCCGTCGACGTACGACAGCATGTTCGTGCTGCCCACCCGGAAGGTCACCCAGGGCGCCTTCGAGTACGAGACCCGCTGGCGCAAGGCCTACCCGCTGTTGTCCCTGTCCCGTGACGGCAAGCCCGTCACGGTCCTCGGCCAGGCCGGAACCGCGCTCTACAAGGGCAGGAAGCGCGTGGACGCGGTGTACGCCGGTTCCGGCGCGCCCGCCGACTACGCCGGGCTGCGCGCCAAGGGCAAGGCCGTGCTGGTGACCCGTTCGGACGCGCTCACCGGCTCGCAGCGGGCCGAGGCGGCGGCCGGCGCCGGCGCCGCGCTGCTGATCGTGGTCAACGACGCCCCCGGCAAGCTCCTGGAGTACGTCGGCACCGACGAGGGCGGCTACAGCACCGTCCCGGTGGCCTCGGTGACCGCCCGCGAGGGCGCGCCACTGATCGAGCGGGCCCGGCGCGGCTCGCTGCGCCTGGACACCGAGGGTGTGCCGAACTCGCCGTACGTCTACGACCTGGTCGACCCGCATCCCGGCCGGATCCCGGCGACGGGCCTGACCTACCGGCCGCGGGCCTCCGAACTGGCCGTCGTGGACATGCGCTTCCACGGCACCACCGGGTACCCCAGCGGCGAGTACCGCTGGGACTACCGGCCGTACCGCAGCTACACGGTCGGGTTCCCCCTGCGGATGGACATGCCCGGGACGCGCACCGACTACCTCTCGGCACAGCCCGGCACCTCGTGGGCCGAGGACGCGATCACCGGACCCGGTCTGGCCCTGGAGTCGAACGGCGCCGTCACCACGTACCGGGCGGGCACCCGGGTGACCAGCGACTGGTTCGGCCCCGTGGTCCATCCGCGCAACGGCGGCGGCTACTGGTGGTCCGAACGGCAGCAGGGCTTCCTGTCCTTCAACATCCAGCCCTGGACGGACGGCGGCCGCGGCCACGGCGGCACCATGCAGGACGGCACCGCCGGCCTGGACTTCAAGGTGTACCAGGACGGTGAGCTGGTGAAGACCTCGGCCTACGCGTCGGCGACGCTCTGGCCGATCCCGACCGTGCCCTCCACCTACACCCTCGACCTGCGCGCGAAGCGCGACGCGGCCGCCTATCGGCTCTCGCCCCGGACGCACAGCGTGTGGCAGGTGAGGTCCGAGCCGGTGACCGATCCGCTGGGGATCGACCGGATGGCGCTGATGCAGCTCGACTACGACGTCGCCACCGACCTCGCGGGCGACGCCCGCGGCGGCCGGCAGACCCTGCGCCTGACCGGCAGCCATCTGCCGGACGCGGCGGGGGCCGGCCGGGTCGCGGGCGCGACGCTTGCGGTGTCGTACGACGACGGGCGCCACTGGCGTCGGGTCCGTCTGGACCGCACGGCATCAGGTCACTGGACCGCCCGCTTCGACGCCCCGCACCGCGGATTCGTGTCACTGAAGGCCCGGACCTGGGACGACGCGGGCAACAGCGTCACACAGGAGGTGACGCGGGCCTACGGACTGAAGTAGTTTTCCGCATCCGTGTCACGAGCGGGCCCCGGGCATCCACGCCCGGGGCCCCGGCACCCCCACCCGCTCCGAGGAGTACCCATGCTCGCCGCGCTCGGTCTCGGCCCGGCGGAGGAGGAGATCTACCGACTCCTCGTGGCCCGCGGCCGTGCCGCCGTCCACGAACTGGCCGCCGACAGCGGCCGCGCCGCAACCGAGGTGCGGGAACTGCTCACCGGCCTGACCGGACGCGGCCTCGCGGTGCACGAGGCCGTGACCGGTACGGCCTCCCGCTTCACGGCGGCGCCCCCGGCGGTCGCGCTCGGCGGCGAACTGCGGCGCCGGCGCGACGAGCTGGGCGCGGCCGAGCACGCGCTGCTCGCGCTGGCCGAACAGCACAGGACGTCCGCCGCGAGCGGCGTCGTCGAGGTGATCAGCGAGGTGGAGGCGGTACGGCACCGGTTCCGGCAGCTCCAGGAGTCCGCCCGGCACGAGGTGCGGTCGATGATGGTGCCCGAGCTCTCCGTGGTGCGACCCGGCGACAACGCGGCCGAGAGCGCGGGCGTCCGCCGTGGCGTGCTGTACCGCACGATCGTGCAGCGGGACGCGCTCAACGAACCCGGCATGGTCACGCGGGCCCTCGCGGACCTCGCGGCCGGGCAGCGGATCGGGGTCGCCGACGTCGTACCGGTGAAGTTCATGATCGCCGACCGGGAGCTGGCGATGCTGCCTCTGCTCAGCGGCCGCAACACCGCCGCGGCCTCGGTGCTGGTGCACGCGGGCGGGCTGCTGGACGCGCTGATCGCCTACTTCGAACTGGCCTGGGAGCATGCCTACCCGCTGTCGCCGGGCGCGGCGGGCGACAGCGTCACAGAGGAGCGCCCGGACGGCATCGAGGAGTTCGACGCCCGCCTGCTGGCACTGATCCTCGCCGGGCTCACGGACGAGGCGGCCGCGAGCCGCCTCGGGGTGTCGCGGCGTACCGTGCAGCGCCGCATCGCCGAACTCATGGCGAAGGCCGGCGTGGACAGCCGCATCCAGCTCGGCTGGCACGCCGCCCGCCGGGGCTGGGCCTGACCCAGGGCCTGCCACCGGAGCGCCCCTTCTCCCCGGCGTTCCCGACCGCCGGCTGCTCCCCGAGCGGGGAGCCGTGTGGCCGCCCCCTCCTCCGAGACGGCCGCACGGACACACCGCACGAGCCACCAGGGCCACCGGACCGCGGCGGAGGGACCGTTGTCAGGCGTCCCCGGAAGGGGCGGCGTCGCGGTCGGGGCCCTTCGCGCGGACGCGCTGGACGTGTTCCAGCGAATCGCGCAGGTCGCCCAGCCAGGTGTCGGTGTTGCGCTGGACGAGGCGGACGCACCAGGCGAGGGCGTCGCTGCGGCTGCGCGCGACGCCGCCGGCGACGAGGGTGTCGAGGACCTGGCGCTCGGGCTGGCGGAGACGGGTCATGACGGGGGCGGAGACGGTCGTGTACATGGCCCTGCGGCCGCCGCACTCCACGCCCCAGGAGACCTTGCGCCCGAAGCGGCGTTCCGCCTCGCGGGCGACGGCGACGCGATCCTCGCGGGTGCGTTCCCGGAACTCGGCGATCCGCCCGTCCAGCGCGGCATCGCGTTCGACCCGGGACGCGTCCGCGCCGATGTCGGGCTCGGGGATGCGGCCGACCACCGTGATCTCCTCGCGGTCGACCGTGACGTCCACGAGCGCGTCGAACAGTCCTTCGGGGAGCCGCCCGGCCAGCCAGCCGCGCAGCGCCTCCTTCTGCTCGCTTGTAATCATGTAATCAACATTACGCCTCGGATATCCGAGCGCAAGAGGCCCGTGGAACTCGCGTCCGAGCCATCGCGTTGTCCCCCGCCGCGCCTTAGAGTTGCGCGTATCAGAGCAGAACGGGGTATTCGCCACGCGCGCGCCTCTGGGAGGGCATATGACCCGCATCTCGGTGAAGGTGGACGGCACGGTCTACGAGGACGAGGTGGAGCCCCGCCTCCTGCTCGTCCATTACCTGCGGGACCGGCTCGGTCTGACCGGCACCCCCGTCGGCTGCGACACCACGAACTGCGGTGCCTGCACGGTGGACCTCGACGGACAGAGCGTGAAGAGCTGCTCGGTGCTCGCCGTGCAGGCCGACGGCGGCGAGGTGACGACGATCCAGGGGCTCGCCTCCGCCGACGGCACATGGCATCCGCTGCAGAAGGCGTTCCACGAGCAGCACGCCCTGCAGTGCGGCTTCTGCACCCCGGGCATGATCATGGCCGCCCGCGACCTGCTGCGGGAGAACCCCGACCCCACGCCTGAGGAGGTCCGCGAGGCCCTGGAGGGCAACCTCTGCCGCTGCACGGGTTACATGAACATCGTGCGCGCCGTGCTCGCGGCCGCCGCCGAGGAACGCCGGCACCGCGCGCCCGAACCCGGCGCCGTCGCGGAGCACGCCGCGCCGAGCACGGCCGGAAGGAGGGCGCCGGTATGACCGAGCAGCTCACCCGGCGCGAGCCCGAGGTCGGCCGCCCGCGGGTACGCAAGGAGGACGCCCGCCTGGTGACCGGGCGGACCAACTGGACCGACAACATCACCGTTCCGGGCCTGCTGCACATGGCGATCCTGCGCAGCCCCATGGCGCACGCCCGCATCGAGCGGATCGACGTCGCCCCGGCGCTGGAGCGGCCCGGTGTCGTCGCCGCGTTCAGCGGCCGCGACCTGGCCGAGGGGCTGGGCTCGCTGCCCTGCGCCTGGCCGGTCACCGAGGACATCGTGCTCCCCGAACACCCGCCGGTCGCCGTGGACGAGGTCCGCCACACCGGCGACCCGGTCGCCGTCGTCGTCGCCCGCGACCGCTACGCGGCCGCCGACGCGCTGGAGGCGATCGACGTCGACT
The DNA here is from genome assembly GCF_053598835.1 of Streptomyces sp. NPDC001070. Lineage (NCBI taxonomy): Bacteria > Bacillati > Actinomycetota > Actinomycetes > Kitasatosporales > Streptomycetaceae > Streptomyces > Streptomyces sp. NPDC001070. The sequence continues at coordinate 140,301 of NZ_JBSFLB010000013.1, read as the reverse complement.
ACGAGCCGCTGCCGCCGGTGCTCGACATGGAGGCCGCGCTCGCCGGGGACGCCCCGCTGGTCCACGCCGACAAGGGCACCAACCGCTGCTACACCTGGCCGCTCGCCACGGGCGAGGACTACGCGACCGTGCGCGACCGCGCCGACGTGGTGGTGCGCCGGCGCTTCCGCCAGCAGCGGCTCATCCCCAACGCCATGGAACCGCGGGCCGTCGTGGCGGTCCCGCCCGGCACCTCGGACGAGTACACCCTCTACTCCGCGACGCAGATCCCGCACATCGTCCGCGTGATGATGGCGGTCGTCACCGGCATCCCCGAGCACCGGATCCGGGTGGTCGCGCCGGACGTGGGCGGCGGATTCGGCTCCAAGCTCCAGGTGTACGGCGAGGAGGCCATCGGACTGGCCGTCGCCCGGAAGCTGGGCCGCCCCGTGAAGTGGACGGAGTCGCGGTCCGAGGGCTATCTGGCCACCCATCACGGTCGCGACCAGATCCAGGACCTCGAGCTCGCCGCGACCCGCGAGGGAAAGCTGCTGGGCCTGAAGGTCGACCTCCTCGCGGACATGGGCGCGTACCTGATGATCGTGACGCCGGGCATCCCGCTGCTGGGCGCGTTCATGTTCCCCGGCATCTACAAGATGGACGCCTACGACTTCACCTGCACGGGCGTCTTCACCACCAAGACCCCCACCGACGCCTACCGCGGTGCGGGCCGTCCCGAGGCGACCTTCGCGATCGAGCGCATGATGGACGAACTCGCCGCCGAGCTGGGCATGGACCCGGTGGAGGTGCGCCGCCGCAACTGGATCGGCCACGACGAGTTCCCGTACACCACCATCGGCGGGCTGACCTACGACAGCGGGGACTACGAGTCCGCCACGGACAAGGCGCTCGCCCTCTTCGGCTACGACGACCTGCGCTCCGAGCAGCGCGGGCGGGAGGAGCGCGACGACCCGGTGCGGCTGGGCATCGGCGTGTCGACGTACACCGAGATGTGCGGGCTGGCGCCCAGCCGGATCCTGCGCGACCTGCGCTACGGGGCGGGCGGCTGGGAGGCCGCGTCCATCCGGATGCTGCCCACCGGCAAGGTCGAGGTGCTGACCGGCACCAGCCCGCACGGGCAGGGGCATGTGACGAGCTGGAGCCAGATCGCGGCCGACGTGCTCGGGGTGCCCTTCGAGGACGTCGAGGTGCTGCACGGCGACACGCGCACAGTGCCGCAGGGCATGGACACCTACGGCTCGCGCTCGCTGGTCGTCGGCGGCGTGGCGGTGCACCGGGCCGCGCGCAAGGTGGTGGACAAGGCCCGCAGGGTCGCCGCGCACCTGCTGGAGGCGAGCGAGGACGACCTGGACTTCGCGGACGGCGTCTTCTCGGTGAAGGGGTCCCCGGAGGCCCGGAAGACCATCCAGGAGATCGCCTTCGCGACGTTCACCTCCCACGACCTGCCCGACGGCCTGGAACCGACGATCAACGCCGAGCACGTGGAGGACCCGGAGGCCTTCTCCTATCCGCACGGCACGCACCTGTGCGCGGTGGAGGTGGACACCGAGACCGGCCGGGTCCGGATCCGCAGTTACGTGTGCGTGGACGACGTCGGAAAGGTCGTCAACCCGATGATCGTGGAGGGCCAGGTGCACGGCGGGCTCGCGCAGGGAATCGCCCAGGCCCTGTTCGAGGAGGCGGTGTACGACGAGGAGGGCAACCTGGTCTCCGGCACCATGGCCGACTACCTGGTGCCCTGCGCGGCCGACCTGCCCGACTTCCTCACCGACCGCACCGAGACGCCGGCGACCACCAATCCGCTGGGCGTCAAGGGCGTCGGCGAGGCCGGGACGATCGCCTCGACCCCCGCGGTGGTCAACGCCGTGGTCGACGCCCTGCGGCCGCTGGGCGTCGCGGACGTCCCGATGCCGTGCACGCCGGAGCGGGTCTGGCGGGCCCTGCGGAACGCGCGCTCCGCCCGGCCGGAGGAGGGCAGCTCATGATCCCCGCGTCGTTCGACTACGCCAGGCCCCGCACCGTGGAGGAGGCCGTGGGGCAGCTCGCCCTCGCCGGGGACGAGGCGAAGGTGCTCGCCGGCGGCCAGAGCCTGCTGCCGATTCTGCGGTTGCGGCTCGCCTTCCCCGAACTCGTCGTGGACGTGGGCCGCATCCCCGGTCTGCGCGGGGTGCGGGTCGACGGGGACGCCCTCGTCATCGGCGCCCTGACCTCGCACCACGACGTCGTGCACGACCCGCTGGTGCGCCGGCACGCCGGGCTGCTGGCCGCCGCCACGGCCACGGTCGCCGATCCGGCGGTGCGTCACCGCGGCACGATCGGCGGCGCCCTCGCCCACGCCGACCCGGCCGGGGACGTGCCCGCGGCGGTCCTCGCCCTGGACGCCGGACTGGTCGCCCAGGGCCCGGACGGGCGGCGCGTGATCCCGGCCCGGGAGTTCTTCACCGACTACCTGGAGACGGCGCTGCGGCCCGACGAACTGCTGGTGGAGGTACGGGTGCCCAAGTCGGACGCCTGGGGCTTCCACTACGAGAAGTTCCAGCTCAGCGCCCAGGCCTGGGCCGTGGTGGGAGTGGCCGCGCTCGTCCGGCGCGACGACGGCCGCATCGTCGAGTCCCGCGTCGGCCTGTCGAACATGGGACCCACCCCGCTGCGCGCCGCCGCCTGCGAGGCGGCCCTGGCGGGTGCGGACGCGGCACCGGAGGCGGTGACCGCGGCCGCCGACGGCGCGGCGGAGGGCACCCGTCCCGCGTCCGACCTGTCGGCGTCCGCCGAGTACCGGGAGCATCTGGCCAGGGTCCTGACCCGCAGGGCCGTCCTCGCCGCGGCGGACCTGACATGAGGAGCGGGCGCAGCACATGACCGGGCCGGCGCGCGGGATCCCGCCGGGGTGGGCCGCCCCGGCGGGCCCCTCCCACGGGCCCCTTCCGGTGACGACGGCACGCGCCGGGGCGGTGGGACCGTACGGCCCCGGCGCCCCGGCATCCGCCGCCGCGCCCCACGGCACCGCGCCGCCGCACACCACGCCGGCCGTCGCACCGGCCGCCTCCGTGGACGGCGCCGCCGCCGCGCTCGCGAGCCCGCCCCGCACCACCGGGGCGGCGCCGGACGTCGCCGGCCCGGAGCAGATGCGGACGCGCCTGGAGGAGACCGGATACCTGGTCGACGACGGCCTCGCCGTCGCCTGCTACCTCGCGCTGACGCTGCACCGCCCGATCTTCTGCGAGGGCGACGCGGGCGTGGGCAAGACCGCGCTGGCGCACGCGCTCGCGAAGGCGCTGGGCGCGCCGCTGATCCGGCTCCAGTGCTACGAGGGCATCGACGCGTCGCAGGCGCTGTACGACTGGGACTTCCCGCGGCAGCTGCTGCATCTGCGGGCGGCCGAGGCGGCGGGCGTCAGCGACGCGGAGGCACTGGAGGGCGAGCTCTACAGCCGGCGGTTCCTGCTCGCGCGGCCGCTGCTGCAGGCCCTGGAGACCTCTCCCTCGGTGCTGCTCGTCGACGAGATCGACCGCGCGGACGACGAGTTCGAGGCCTTCCTGCTGGAGCTGCTGTCGGAGTACACGGTCACCGTCCCCGAACTGGGCACGCTGCGGGCGCAGTCGCCACCCGTGGTGGTGCTGACGTCCAACCGGACGCGCGAGGTGCACGACGCGCTCAAGCGGCGCTGCCTGTACCACTGGTTCGAGCATCCCTCCTTCGAGCGGGAGCTGGCGATCGTACGGCGCAGGCAGCCGCGGGTGGCGGCACGGCTCGCGGAGCAGGTGACCGCCGTGGTGCAGAGTCTGCGGGACCAGGACCTGGTGCGGCCGCCGGGGGTGGCGGAGACCATCGACTGGGCGGAGGCGCTGGCCGCGCTGGGGGCGACGGAACTCGACGCGGAGCTGGCGATGGCCACCCTCGGGTCGGTGCTGAAGTACCGCGAGGACGCGGAGCGCGCGCGCTCGCTCGACCTGTCGGAGATCCTCGCCGCGCGAGCCGGTGGGTCGCGGTGAGCGCGATACGCACGCAGGACACGGTGGGCGCGGTGGCGGCGGACGGCACAGCGGGGGTGGTGGGTTTCGCCCGCGCGCTGCGGGCCGCCGGCGTGCCGGCCGGACCCGACCGGGTGGCGGCGTTCCTGGCGGCGCTCGGGCGGCTCGATCCGGCGCGGCGCCGTGACGTGTACTGGGCCGGGCGGCTGACGCTGTGCGGCGACCCGGAGGACCTGGAGCGCTACGACCGGGTCTTCGCGGCGTTCTTCGAGGGTGACCGGCCGCCGCCCCGCCGGGTGCGCCCTGCGGTCCGCCCGGTGCGCCCGCTCGCGGTCCCGCGGGCCGTCCCCGGGGAGCGGGCGGGGGACCACGAGGAGGGCGCCGGACCGGCGGTGACCGCGCTCGCCAGCGCGACGGAGGTGCTGCGGCACCGCGACGTGGCCGCCCTGACCGCCGCGGAGCGGGCCCAACTGCACAAGCTGCTGGCCGTGTTCGCGCTCGACGGCGAACCGCGCCGCACGTCCCGGAGGCGGCCCGCGCGTCGGGGCGGCGTGGATCCGCGGCGTACCGTAAGGGAGTTGCTGCGACGGGGCGGCGAGCCCGCCGCGCTGCTGCGGCGGGCACCGGCCCGCAAGCCGCGCCGGGTGGTGCTGCTGCTGGACGTCAGCGGGTCGATGGCCCCGTACGCGGACGCGCTGCTGCGCTTCGCGCACGCCGCCGCGCACGGCTCCCGGGGCCGTACCCCCACCGAGGTGTTCACCCTGGGCACCCGGCTGACCCGGGTCACCCGCGAGATGGCGCGCCGTGACCCCGACGCGGCACTGGCCGCGGTCGGGGCCGCGGTGCCCGACTGGAGCGGCGGGACCCGGCTCGGGGAGACGCTGCGGGCGTACCTGGACCGGTGGGGGGCGCGGGGGATGGCGCGCGGCGCGGTGGTCGTGCTGCTGTCGGACGGCTGGGAGCGCGGTGACCCCGCCCTGCTGGCCGCGCAGATGCGGCGGTTGTCCCGGCTGGCGTACCGCGTGGTGTGGGCCAATCCGCGCAAGGCCAGGCAGGGTTACGCCCCGCTGGCGGCGGGGATGGCGGCGGCGCTGCCGAGCGTGGACGCCTTCGTGGAGGGGCACAGTCTGGGCGCGCTGGAACGTCTGGCCGCCGTGGTGAGAGGAGCCGACGGTGCGTGAGATCCTTCCGGCGCTGAGTCGCTGGTACGCCTCGGGGACCCCCTTCGGGCTGGCCACGGTCGTGGCGGTCAGCCGCAGCGCGCCGCGCGGGCCGGGCGCGGCGATGGCGGTCGGGCCGGACGACGAGGTCGTCGGCAGTGTCTCCGGTGGCTGCGTGGAGGGCGCGGTCTTCGAACTGGCCAAGGAGGTCGTCGAGTCGGGCGAGGCCCGGCTGCACACCTTCGGCTACAGCGACGCCGACGCCTTCGAGGTCGGCCTGACCTGCGGCGGTGAGATCACCCTGCTGGTCCGGCCGGTGTCCCCCGCCACCGACGCCGGATTCGGCGGGATCGCGGCCTCCGTCGCGGAGCACCGCCCGGTGGTCTCCGCGACGGTACTCGACGGTCCCGCGCCGCGCGGGGCCTCGCTCACCGTGTGGCCGGACCGCGTCGCGGGCACGCTCGGCTCCGAGGGCCTGGACGCGGCGGTCACCGACGACGCGCGCGGTGAGCTGGCCCAGGGCGCCACCGGGCAGAGGCACTACGGCCGGCACGGCGAACGGCGCGAGGACGACGTGACGGTGTTCCTGCAGTCGTTCGCCCCGCCGCCGCGGATGCTGGTGTTCGGCGCGATCGACTTCGCGGCGGCCGTGGCGCGGATCGGGCTGTTCCTGGGCTACCAGGTGACGGTCTGCGACGCGCGTCCGGTCTTCGCGACGCCCAAGCGCTTCCCGGAGGGCGTGGAGGTCGTCGTCGACTGGCCGCACCGCTATCTGAGCGGCACGGAGACCGACGACCGCACGGTGGTGTGCGTCCTCACCCACGACCCCAAGTTCGACGTGCCGCTGCTGGAGGTCGCGCTGCGCCGCCCCGCCGCGTACATCGGCGTCATGGGCAGCCGGCGCACTCACGAGGACCGGCTGAAGAGGCTGCGCGACACGATGGTGGGACCTGCCGAACTGGCCCGTCTGCGCTCGCCGATCGGGCTGGACCTCGGCGCGCGCACGCCCGAGGAGGTCGCGGTGTCGATCGCCGCCGAGATCATCGCGCTGCGCTGGGGCGGCAGCGGCACCCCGCTGTCGGGCACGGCCGGCGCGATCCACCCTCCGGTGCTCAGGCCGGTGTGAGGAGGAGATCATGGAGCTGCACCACGAGTTCGGCGTCCCCGTCCCGGTGGAGGACGCCTGGCGGGCGCTGCTGGACATCGAGCGCGTCGCGCCGTGCATGCCGGGCGCGACCGTGGAGGAGTACGACGGCGAGACCGTGACCGGCGCGGTGAAGGTGAAGGTCGGCCCGGTGACGGTGACGTACCGCGGCACGGCGGTGTTCGAGGAGCGGGACGGCACCGCGCACCGCGTCGTGCTGGCCGCCCGCGGCAAGGAGGTCCGGGGCCAGGGCACGGCGCGCGCGACGGTGACCGGCACCCTGTCGGAGAAGGACGGCGCCACGGTGGTGTCGGTGACGACCGACCTGGCGGTGACCGGGCGGCCCGCGCAGTTCGGGCGCGGCGTGATGGGCGAGGTCGGCGACCGCATCATCGGGCAGTTCGCCGACTGCCTGGCCGGCCGGCTGGCCGCGCCCCGGGAGACGGCGAAGTCCCCCTCGGCGGGCGCCGGCGAGGGCCTCGCCCCGGTCGCGCAGAGCGCGCCTCCCGCGCCCACGGGTCACGAGGACGAGCCGATCGACCTGCTCCGCGTGGCCGGCGCCCCGGTCGCCAAGCGCGCGGCGGTGGCGGCGGCGGTTTCGGCCGCGGTCGCCGCGGTGGTGGTGTTCGTGCTGCGGCGCCGCCGCTGAGCGGCGGTGCGCCGCCCTGCGCCACCGTTGCCCGGGGCACGGCACCGCGAGGGGAAGGCCCCGTCGCCCTCGCCCGTCGACCGTCCCGGGCGACGACCGGTGCGCGGCGCTCTCAGAAGTTGATCATGTGGCCCGCGAGGCCGTGGACCGCCTCCTGGACGGCCTCGCCCAGCGTGGGGTGGCCGTGGACGTTGCGGGCCAGTTCGGTGGCCGTCAGATCCCACTTCTGGGCCAGCGTCAGCTCCGGCAGCAGTTCGGTGGCCTCGGGGCCGATGAGGTGGCCGCCCAGGAGTTCGCCGTGCCTGGCGTCGCTGATGAGCTTCACGAAGCCGACCGCGTCGCCGAGGCCGTGCGCCTTCCCGTTCGCGGTGAAGGGGAACTTGGCCACGCGTACGTCGAAGCCGAGCTCGCGCGCCTGCACCTCGGTCCAGCCGAAGCTGGCGATCTGCGGCTGGCAGAAGGTGACCCGCGGGATCATCACGTACTCCAGCGACATGGTCTCGGCGCCGGCGATGCTCTCGGCGGCGACCACTCCCATCGCCTCGGCGGCGTGCGCGAGCATCAGCTTCGCGGTGACGTCGCCGATGGCGAAGATGTGCGGCACGCTGGTGCGGCAGTGGTCGTCGATGTCGATGGCGCCGCGCTCGGTGAGCCGGACCCCGGTCTGCTCCAGGCCGTAGCCGGAGATCCGCGGCTGGAAGCCGATCGCCTGGAGCACCTTGTCGGCCTGCAGCGTCTGCCGCTGGCCGCCGGTGGTCACCATGACCTTGACCGAGTCGCCGGAGTCGTTGATCGCCTCCACCCGGGTCGAGGTGAGCACGTCGATGCCCAGCTTTCGGTACTGGCGGGCGAGTTCGGCCGAGACCTCCTCGTCCTCCAGCGGCACGACCCGGTCGAGGAACTCCACGAGGGTCACCTTCACCCCGTAGTTGCGCAGGACGTACGCGAACTCGACGCCGATCGCGCCCGCACCGGCGATGAGGATGCTCTCGGGGAGGGTGTCCGACATGATCTGCTCCTCGTACGTCACGACCCGCTCGCTGAGCGAGGTGCCGGGGAGGAGCCTGGTGGTGGCGCCGGTGGCGATGATGCAGTGACCGAAGGTGACGGTCTCGCTGCCGCCGGAGCCCAGCGCGACGTGCAGGGTGTGGTCGTCGGTGAAGGTGCCGTGGCCCTCGAACTTCGTGATGTCGTTCTTCTTCATCAGGAAGTGGACGCCCTTGACCCGGCCGTCCGCGACCTTCCGGCTGCGGGCGAAGGCCTCGCGGTAGTCGAAGCTGACCTCGCCGTTCACCCGGATGCCGAAGGTCCTGGCCTCCTGGGTGAAGATGTGGGCGAGTTCGGCGTTGCGCAGCAGGGCCTTGGAGGGGATGCAGCCGACGTTGAGGCACACCCCGCCCCAGTAGCGCTCCTCGACGATCGCCGTGCGCAGGCCCAGCTGGGCGGCCCTGATGGCGGCCACGTACCCCCCGGGCCCCGCGCCCAGGACGACGACGTCAAAGTGTGTGCTCATGCGGCGACCCCTGTGTGGACCACGGTGCGGAAGCTCGTGCAGGCGGACTGCCTCGCCAGCCACGATCACGCCCCACGGGCGGCCGCGCAACACGGACGCGGCGTCTGCCGTGTCACATCGGCCGCCCGGCGTACGCCGCGCCCGGGCCGGTCAGTTGTTCGCGACGAACTGGCGGGCGAGTCCGTCGCCGACGGAGACGGCCGTGGTGTGGCTCTCGATCGGCGAGACGGAGGAGTTCTTGAAGAGGATGTACGTCACGCCGGAGTCGGTCCCGCCGGTCTCGGGATCGGGGTCGATGCCGAGGGCCTGGGCGGTGGCGTAGGACGCCTCCCCGATGATCGCCGTGGGGCCGGTGTCGCCGACGACCGCGTACTCGACCTTGCTGCCGTAGATCACGGCCACCACGCCGCCGCCCTGGATTCCGGCGCCGCGGTGGTCCCAGGTGCCGCTGGGACTGGGGACGACGACGTACGGGAGCTTCTCGGCGTTGAGCGGCCGGCCGTCGGACTGGTGGAAGGCCGTGTCGTCCTGGAACCAGGGGTCGGTGTCCCAGCTGCACCGGGCGGTGACCTGGCCGTCGCAGTCGACGTCCATGTCGGCCTTCCAGAACACCGCGCCGTTGGCGCCGCAGACCGGGACGGTCGCCGGGGTCTCCTCGTCGGTCCGGTACCTGCCGCTGGAGATCTGCGTGCAGCCGCTGACCTTGGCCAGCAGCTGTGCGGCGGTGACCGAGCCCTCCTGCGGACTGCGCGGGGCGGCGCCGGCGGCGTCCGCGGCGGGGGTGAGGAGGGCCGCGAGGAGCGTGGCGCCGGCTCCGGCGGCGGCTAACGCGAGGCGCTTGCGCATGGACGTCCTTCCATTAGGAAACTTTCCTAACTCACATTGCAGCTTGTCGCGTGCATGCCAATAGGACGAAGGTCCCGCAGGCAAAGGACCTGAAGATGACCGAAAGACCGAGGGCGCGCCCCCGCGCGCCGCCTACGGTGGGGGGCTGTTCCGCATGTCCGCATGGAGCGACCGGCCCCTGGAGGTAACACCGTGGCACTGACGACCCGCGCGACCCGAGCCCTCGGAGCAGTCGCGGCGGCGACCCTCGCCGGAGCCACGCTCGCCGCCTGCGGCGCGCAGCACACCATGCAGAGCGCCGCCGCCAACGCCTCGGTCCCGTCCGCCACCGCGTCCTCCGCGCCCGCGTCCGCCCACCCCTCGGCCCCCGCGGCGGCGTCCTCCCCGGCGGCCGCCGCCCCGGCCGGCACGCCGAGCACGGCTCCCACCGCCCCGGCCCCCGCGCACACCGCGGCCGCGCACCGCGGCGCCCATACGACGGCCACGCACACCCCGGCCCCCGCGCGCACCGCGGCCGCGCCCCACGGCACCGCCGCCTACGCCCCCGCCCACCGCGCGGCCGTGACCGACCGGTCGATCCAGCACGGTGTGGAGGCCCCGGGCAGGTCCGTGGCCCTCACCTTCGACGACGGCCCGGACCCGGTGTGGACCCCGAAGGTCCTCGACGTGCTCGCCCGGCACCACGCCAAGGCCACGTTCTGCGAGATAGGCCCCAACGCGCAGGCCCACCCCGACCTGGTACGGAAGATCACCGCCGCCGGTCACCGGCTGTGCGACCACTCCGTCCACCACGACGAGGCGCAGAGCCACAAGTCCGAGGAGTACAACCGGCACGAGATACTCGACGCCCGGAGCGAGATCTCCCGCGCCGCCGGCGCAGGCGACTCGCCGGTCTGGTACTACCGGGCGCCCGGCGGCGACTTCTCCCCCGCGATCCGCGCCATCGCCGCCGACCACGGCCTGCGCCCGCTCGGCTGGACCGTCGACTCCGACGACTGGCGCCGCCCCGGCGCGGACGCCATCCTCGCGACCGTGAACTCCGAGCTCAGGCCCGGGGCCATCGTGCTCATGCACGACGGCGGCGGTGACCGGGGCCAGACCGTGCAGGCCCTGGAGAAGCTCCTCGACCAGCTCGACGCGGATGGGTACGCGTACACCTTCCCCCAGCGCTGAGGACCGTCCTCGTCCTCGCGGCCGATCCGGGCCGAATCGCGCCGCCCGCGCGCCCGTCGCACCATGAGCACATGGCAACCGGCACCGCCATCGACGCCGGGACCGTGGTGAACCTCCGGGACCTGGGCGGCATCCCGCTGGCCGGGGCCGGGCCGGGCCGCGTGGTCCGGGCCGGGGCGGTACTGCGATCGGGGCAGCTCGACCGCTACGACCCCGCGACCGATCCCGGCGTGGCGGACCTGGGCGTCCGGACCGTGGTCGACCTGCGCACCGACGAGGAGCGCACCGCCGCACCGGACGTCCTGCCCGCCGGCGCCCGGCTCTTCGTCGCCGACGTCTTCGGCGACAACCCGCGCATGGCCCCGGCCCGGCTGAAGGCACTGCTCGCCGACCCCGCCCGGGCCGACCGGGAGCTGGGCGGGGGGCGCGCGGAGGGCTTGATGGCGGAGGCGTACCGCCGCATGGTCCGCTCCCCGCACGCCTGCTCGGCGTACTGCGCGCTGCTGGAGACCGCGGCGGACCCGGCGGCCCGGCCGGTGCTCTTCCACTGCACGGCGGGCAAGGACCGGACGGGCTGGGCGAGCACGCTGCTGCTGATGCTGCTGGGGGCCGACCCGGCCGTGGTCCGCGGGGAGTTCCTGTCGGTGAACGCCGCAGTGCAGGCCGCCTACAGCCCCCACCTGCGGCGCTTCGTCGAGTCGGGCGGCGATCCGGTCGTCGCCGCCGCGGTCGTCGAGGTGCGGCCGTGCTATCTGGAGGCGGCGCTGGAGGCGCTCGCGGAGGGTTGGGGCGACATCGACGGCTACGCGCGGCACGCGCTGCGCCTGCCCGATTCCGCGGTGGCCCGGCTGCGCGAGGGACTGGTCGAGGTCGCCTGAAGCGGAGGGCGCGACACGCGTTCTTCTCACACCGCGTGACGATTCCCCGCACACGGGCTGCGCTGGGGCCCCGGAGGCGGTGTAATGACCACGTGGTCAGCGACGGCGCGAAAGGACGCAGAGTTCGGGCGCTGTCCGCCGAGCTCGCGCTCAAGACGCTCCGATCCGACCTGGGCCACTCCGCGCGCCTGAGGTCCGTCATCGAGCAGGCGCTGGTCTTCACCGGTGCGACCCATGTCGCCGTGTACGCACCCGCGGAGGCCGGCGGGGCGTTGTGCCTGGTCGCCTCGGCCGGGGTGCCGCGCGCCCTGCACGGGCTGCGCCAGAGCTATCCGGCGGACGGCGACTCGCCCATGGCCGTCGCCGTGCGCCAGGACCGGCCGGTGTACGCCGGGCCCGCGGAGGTCGCCCGGCTGGCCGGGAACGGGATCTCGGTGCCGCTGGAGGTATCGCTGACCGCCCTGCCGCTGCGGGCTGACCACGTCTGCGTCGGCTGCCTGGTGGCGGTCACCGACCAGCCCGACGGCTTCGACGCCGAGGACCGGCAGAGCCTGGAGCTGTTCGCCACGACGATCGGCCATCCCGGCCCCACGCCCGGAGAGGAGTGCGGCGACACCGATCCGGTGGCCGGGGCGGATTCCCGGGGCACCGGCTTCACGCTCGACATGGACACCGGCTGGATCAACGTGGGCGACGAGGTGCTGGCGCTGTTCGGCCTGGAGCCCGCGCGGTTCGACGGCCGCGTGGAGACCCTGCTCGCGCTGACCGTCCCCGAGGACCTGCCCGCGCTGATGTCGGTGGTCGAGGCCGGGCACATGGCCACCGGCGACCGCGAACTGGAGTTCCGGATCCGCAAGCCCTCCGGGGAGCTGCGCTGGCTGCGGCTGCGCGGCCGGGTGCTGTTCGCCCCCGACGGCCGCCCGGTACGGCTGCTGGGCACGGTCGGGGACGCCTCGCGGATGCGGGCCGGGGTCAACGACGTGGGCCGGGTGCAGCAGCTGGCCGCCGACCTGGCGAACGCGTCGACCGTGCAGGACGTCAGCACGGTCGTGGTCCAGGCCCTGCGCGGTCCGCTGAACGCCGATCGGATCGCGCTGGCCGAATTGGAGAACGACCGGTTGGTGGTCACCGTTCTCGATCCGGCGGAGCCCTCGGCCTGGCCCGAGGTGTGGCGCACCGAGTGGCGTTCGGAGTGGCCGGACGCGTCGACCCGGTCCATGCCCACGCTGGCGACCGCGCTGCGCGAGGGCCGGATCGGGTTCTGGCCGGCCGGGGCGCCGCTGGAATCCGCGCTGGCCGGGGTGGGTCCCGGCGGACTCGCGGTGCTGCCGCTGCCCGCGGCCGGACGGGTCGTCGGATGCTGCCTGATCGGCTGGGACAGGCCCCACGAGTTCGGCTCGGACGAGCGGGCCGTGCTGACCGCCGCCGCCGGCCTGGTCGGCCAGGCGATGGTCCGCGTACGGGCCTTCGACGCCGAGCACGAGCTGGTCGGCACCCTCCAGCGCACGCTGCTGCCGCGCCGGCTCCCGGTGCTGCCGGGCGGGGTGGCGGTGGCCCGGTACCTGCCGACGACCGGCGGCCTGGAGGTCGGAGGCGACTGGTACGACGTCATACCCCTGCACAACCACCACGTCGCCCTGGTCATCGGTGACGTCCAGGGGCACAACGCAGGGGCCGCCACGCTCATGGGGCAGATGCGCACCGCGATCCGCGCCTACGCCGTGGAGGGCCACTCCCCCGACGTCGTCGTGTCGCACGCCAACCGCCTGCTCATGGGCATGGAGACCGATCTCTTCGCGACCTGCTGCTACGTCAGCGTCGACATGGAGGAGGGCAGCGGCTGGTGCGTGCGCGCCGGGCATCTGCCCCCGGTGCTCCGGCTGCCCGACGGCACCACGCAGACCGTGGAGGGCGACGGCGGGCCGCCGCTGGGGGTGGTCGACGACGCGGACTTCCCGCTGATCCCCCTGCGGTTGCAGAACGGCACCGTCCTGGCGCTGACCACGGACGGCCTGGTGGAGTCCTCCGAGCTGCACATGGACGACGGCATACGGCGGATGTCGCAGGAGCTGTCCGCGGCCGACCCCTCCCACCTGGGGCGGATGGCCGACGCCCTGCTGGACAGCGCGACCCGCAGCGACGACGTGGCGTTGCTGCTCATGCGCTACGACGGCATGGCCGTCAAGCCCGTGCGCGAGAGCTGGACGGTGTGGCGGCTGCCGGACGCCGCCTCGCACGCCCGCCGGTTCACCGCGCGCACGCTGCGTGCGTGGGGGCTGAGCGAGGAGGCCGACACCGTGCTGCTGGTCGTCTCGGAACTGGTCACCAACGCCCTGGTGCACACCGACGGCCAGGTGCGGCTGGACATCACGCTCACCGGCGACCGGCTGCGGATCGCGGTCGGCGACGGCTCGCCGAGGACGCCGGTCAAGCCGGCCATCATCAACTGGCACGACACCGGCGGCCGCGGGATCCTGCTCGTCGAGGCGATGTCGGCGGCCTGGGGGACGATGCCGCTCAGCGGCGGCAAGCAGGTGTGGTGCGAGATCCCGGTGCACCCGCCGCACGCGGAGTCGCCTTCCTGACGGAACCCCGTGGGGCTGCCGGTCACGGCGGGTGCCGTGCGCCGGTGGCGCGCGGGGCCCGGTCCGCCGGACGCGCGCAGGGGACCGGGCCATGGCCTCCGGCGCGGCCAACGCGGCCGCGCCGCACGGCAACCAGACCCCGTCCCGCCGGGGGCCGAGGAGCCCCCGGCGGCTTCCGCCCGGTCGGGGCCGCCGGCCCGGACGTAACCGTCGCCCGCCGAGCAGGTACCGGTCCGGCCGGATGAGCCGGCCGTGGGCGATCCGCCCGTCGCCGCGGCCGCCGCGGAGCACGCGCCGGGCTGACGGCCGCCATCGCCGCGGTCCCCGGCGAGGCCCCGTCCCGGCAGGACACCGGCCGGCGGCAGCTCGTGGCGCCGTGCGTCCTTGCGGTCCGGCTGCGGCGCTCGGCGGTCGTCGCCGCCGGCCGGGCGGCCGTGTCCGGACTCGCGGGCCCGGGACCCGACAACTCCGTTGCGCAGTCGGCCGGTCAGGCACGACTGCCGGCCGCCCGTGCGGACTTCCTGCGCCCACCTCGGCCGCATCGGGGCCGGAACCGCCCACGAGGAGGCCCCTTTGCCCCTTTGCCGCACGGCGGCGCCGTCGAGCGCGAGTTCCCGGCGGCGGGCGCACTACGGCTGCCCGGCTGACGGCGGGCCCGTGCCACCGGTGCTCCAACCGTGACCTGCAGCACCTCTTCCCGACATGCCGACCAGTCGGTATCGTGCGGCCACTCCCGGGGCGCACGGCGCCCCGGCGCGTACCGGTCGAACCCGCCCGTCCCCCCACCGCGCCCGCACATCCTTCGCAACGCAATCCGCCTGGAGACCGCGCGATGACGTACTACGGCGACACCTGGCACCACCGGCAACCACCGCCACCGGCACCACCACCGCGACCACCCGCGCCGTCCGCCGGGCCGCCCGCCCGCAGCGCCGAACTCAGGAGGCTGCGTTCGGCCTACCGGCTGCTGCGGCGGGTCTCCGCGCTCACCGCGCTCGGCTACTTCGTGGTCTTCCTCCTGCTCTCGGTCCTCGCACGGGACACGATGGGCACGCGGGTCGCCGGACAGCTCACGCTGGGAACACTGATGGGGCTGTCGCAGCTCGTGGTCACCTTCGCGGCGATCCGCCGGTACGAGCGCAGCGCCCGGCGGTCGGTGGACCCGCTCGCACGGCGCGTCCGGCAGTGGGCGGCGACCAACGGGGCCGCCCGGTGAACGAGTTCGCCGCCGGCTACGACTCCGGGACGCAGACCGTCGTCCTGCTCTTCTTCACGTTCCTGGTGACCTGCACACTGCTGCTGAGCGTCTTCGCCGGGCCGGAACGGGACGACCTCGTCGAGTTCTACACCGGGTACCGCACCCTGACCCCGTTCAAGAACGGCCTGGCCATCGCGGGCGACTACATCTCCGCGGCCACCGTGCTCAGCACGACCGGCATCGTCGCGCTCTTCGGCTACGACGGCTTCGTCCTGGCCACCAGCACCGGCATGTCGCTGGTGGTGCTGATGTTCCTGCTCGCCGAACCCCTGCGCAACGCGGGGCGGTTCACCATGGGCGACGTCCTGGCGCGCACCATGGGCGGCCGCTCCGTGCGGATCGCCTCCGCGGTGGTCACCCTGGCCGCGTGCCTGCCGTTCCTCATCGTCCAGCTGTCGGGGGCGGGTTCACTGATCACCGCCATCCTGGACATCCATCTCGACGGCGCGCGGACGGTGTCCATCGCCATGATCGGCACCCTGATGGTCGTCTACGCGGCGATGGGCGGCATGCGGGGCACGGCGCTCATCCAGATCATCAAGATCGTGATGCTGCTGGGCAGCAGCGCCGTGGTCGCCGCGCTCGTCATGAACCGCTTCGGCTGGAGCGCGGACGCCCTGCTGCGGGCCGCGCAGGCGGGCAGCGGGGCCGGCGAGGCGTATCTGCGGCAGGGGCTGGAGCTGGGGCGGACCACCACGGGGAAGCTGGACTTCATCGGGCTGCAGCTCACGGTCGTCCTCGGGGTGGCGTGCCTGCCGCATGTGACGATGCGTCTGTACTCGGCGCCCGACGCGCCCGCGGTGCGCCGCTCGATGTCCTGGGCGGTCGGCGCGGTCACCACCTTCTGCCTGCTGGGAACGGTCATGGGAGCGGGCGCGGCGGCCATGGTCGGCTCGCGGCTGATCACGGCCGCGGACCCCGAGGGCCGCACCTCGGTGCTGATGCTGGCCCGGGCGTTCGGGGACGCGGCGCCGTCGATCGGCGAGACGCTGCTGTACGCCGCCGTGTGCGGGACGGTGTTCGTGACGCTGCTGTCGTCGGTCTCGGGTCTGACACTGGCCGCGGCGTCGTCGCTGGCGCACGACCTGTTCGGGCACGCGATGCGCGGCGGACGGGCCGCCCCCCGCACCGAGATGGCGGTGTCGCGGTGGGCGGCGGCGGCCGTCGGCGCGGGGGCGGTGACCCTGGCCGCGCTGGTGCAGGACTGGAACGTCGCCGTCATGACGACGACCGCGCTGGCGATCGGGGCCTCGGCGGTGGCGCCCGCCCTCACGTACTCGCTGTTCTGGCGGGGCTTCGGCCGCACCGGGCTGCTGGCCGCGCTGTACGGCGGGACGGCCTGCGTGCTGCTGCTGACGGTCTTCTCCACCGCGGTCTCCGGAGGCCCCACGGCGCTCTTCCCCGGCCGTGACTTCCACTGGTTCCCGCTGCAGACCGCCGGCCTGGTCTCCATCCCCTTCGGCTTCCTCGCCGGCTGGCTCGGCAGCCGCTACGACCGCCGGCGCCGGGACGGGACGGCCGCGGAGAGCAGACGGCGCTACGAGGCGGACGAGGCCCGGCTGCTCGCGGGCGCCGGTTAGGGCCCGAACTCCTCCTCACCCAGGGCTTGTCAGGGATTCGGGCACGGGTCACCCTCAGTCGGAACCGAATCCGATTCGGATTCGGTCCGGCTGAGACAGCCCCTCCGACCGGCAGGCCACCACGCGCGAACGGTCCGGTACCCCGTCCCGCACCACGCGGCAGCCGGGCCGCCGCGGACCCGATCCCCGCCCATCGTCCCGTACCACCCCGCCGAACTCCCCAAGGAAGGGTGACTGGTGGAAAGCCTCCTGCGCATCGACGGACTCGGGGTCTCCTTCGGAGGCCTGTCCGCACTCGATGCCGTGTCCCTGTCGGTCCGGCCGGGCGAAGTGCTCGGCGTCATCGGGCCCAACGGGGCCGGAAAGACGACCCTGTTCAACGCGGTGTGCGGGTTCGTGCGCCCGGCCGCCGGGACGCTGCGCTGGCAGGACCGGGCGCTGCCCTGGCCCCGCCCGCACCAGCTGGCCCGGCTCGGCATCGCCAGGACCACCCAGGGCCTTGGGCTGTTCCCGCGGCTGACCGTGCTGGAGAACGTCATGGTGGGGGCGACCCGGCACGCACGGGCGGGCTTCACCTCCGCGCTGCTCGGCCTGCCCCGCTCGGACCGCGACGAGCGGCTGCTGCGCCACCGCTCGCTGGCGCTCCTCCGGGAACTCGGCGCGGCGGAGACCGCGGGCAGGCTCCCCGGCGAACTCCCCTACGGAGTCCAGAAGCAGGTGGCGCTCGCCCGGGCGCTGGCCGGCGAGCCGCGGCTGCTGCTGCTCGACGAGCCGGCCTCGGGCCTGTCCGAGGACGGGATGCGCGAGCTGGGCGAGGTCATCTCCGGGCTGCGCGAGCGGATGGCGGTGATCCTCGTGGAGCACCACATGGACCTCGTCATGCGGGTCTGCGACCGGGTCCTCGTCCTCGACTTCGGCAAGGTCATCGCCTACGGGACCCCGGACGAGGTGCGCGACGACCCGCTGGTGACGGAGGCGTACCTCGGTGACGAGGTCACCGGCGCGGCTCCGGCCGACGCCGGGGCGCCCGGGGCCCGAGAGGAGTCCTCCCGTGCTTGAGGTCCGCGAACTCACCGTCTCCTACGGCATGGTGAGGGCCCTGGACGAGGTGTCCCTGACGGTGGACGAGGGCGGCATCACCGCCGTGCTCGGTGCCAACGGCGCCGGCAAGACGACCCTGCTGCGCGCCGTCAACGGACTCGTCAGGCCCCGATCCGGGAGCGTCCTCCTCGACGGCACCGACATCACCCGCCTGCCGGTCGAGGAGGTCGTACGGCTGGGCCTGGCCCATGTGCCGGAGGGGCGCGGGGTCATCACCGAGCTGACCGTCCACGACAACCTGCGGCTCGGCGGGCTGTGGCGGGACCGCCGCGAGCGGCGGGCGGGGCAGTCCGCCGGCCTGGAGGAGGTGTACGCCCTCTTCCCCGCCCTGGCCGAACGGCGCGGCCGGCCCGCGGAGACGCTCTCCGGCGGCGAACGGCAGATGCTCGCCATCGGCCGGGCCCTGATGACCAGGCCGCGGCTGCTGCTGCTCGACGAGCCGTCGCTGGGGCTCGCGCCCCGGGTCACCGCCCAGATCCTCGCCGTGCTGCGGGAGTTGCGCGACCGGCAGGGACTCACCGTGCTCCTGGTGGAGCAGAACGCGCGCAGCGCCCTGTCCCTCGCGGACCACGGCGTCGTGCTGAACCTGGGGCGGGTGGTCGCGGCCGACGCGGCCGCGCGCCTCGCCACCGCGGACGACCTCCGCCACGCCTATCTGGGGTTCTGAATGTATTTCATCAATCTGACACTGGGCGGGGTGAGCAGCGGCATCGTCTACGCGGCGGTCGCGCTGGCCCTGGTGCTCATCTGGCGGGCGACCCGGATCGTGAACTTCGCCCAGGGCGGCATGCTGATGGTCACCACCTTCGTCGCCCTCGGGGTGATCCACGCGACCGGCTCGTACTGGCTCGGGCTGCTGGCCGCGCTCGTCTCGGGCTTCGTACTGGGGGCGGTGGTGGAACGGCTGCTGGTCCGCCCCGTGGAGAACGGGCCGCCGATGAACGCGGTCATCGTCACCCTCGGGCTGCTGCTGTTCCTGCAGGCCGCGGCCGGGATGGTCTGGGGCGGCTCGCCGCGCTCCTTCCCGCCGCTGCTGGGCATCAAGGGCTTCACGGTGGGCGGGGCCCGGCTGCTGCTGTCACCCTCGGACCTGTTCGTCATCGGCGCGGTGCTCGTGGTGATGGCACTGCTGGTGGTGCTCTTCCGGGTCACCCCGGTGGGGCTGCGCATGCGGGCCGCGGCGTTCTCCCCGGAGGTGGCACGGATGTTCGGCGTGCGCGTCGGGCGGGTGCTCACCCTCGGCTGGGCGCTGGCCGGGGCGGTGGGGGCGCTCGCCGGGGTCCTGGTGGCGCCGGCGACCTTCGTCGGGCCCAACCAGTTCGACGCGGTGCTGGTGTTCGGCTTCGCGGCCGCCGTCGTCGGGGGGCTCGACAGCCCGCCGGGGGCGGTGGTCGGCGGGCTCGTGGTCGGGCTCACCCTCTCGTACGTCTCGGGGTACCTGGGGTCCGAGGTCGCCCTGCTGGGCGCGCTGGCGGTGCTGATGACGGTGCTCATGATCAGGCCCAACGGCCTGTTCTCGCGCACCTCCGTGCGACGGGTGTGAGGGGCTGTCCATGACCGACACGACCGACTCGACCGACAGGACGACCCCGCTCGCCGCCTCCGCCCGGGCAGGCCTCGCGGCACGGCTGCGCGGGCCCATGGACCGCACCGCCGTACGGCACCTGGCGCCCGGGCTGCTCGGGCTGCTCGTGGTCTGCGCCGTCAGCGCCCTGCTGTCGCCGTACCAGAACCTGGAGGTCGCCACCGTCGCCACCTATGTGTGCGCGGTCGCCGGGCTCACCGTCCTGACCGGGATCAACGGGCAGATCTCGCTGGGCCATGGCGCGCTGATGGCGGTCGGTGCCTACGGAACCGGGCTCTTCCTCACCGAACCGGGCTGGTCCCTGACCGTCTCGCTGGCGGCCGGCACGGCGGTCACGGCCGCCGTCGGGGCGCTGGTGGGGGCCGCTGCGGCACGGCTGCAGGGCCCGTATCTGGCGGGCGCGACGCTGACCCTGGCCGTGGGGCTGCCCGCGCTGGCGAACTACCGCCATCTGACCGACCTGCTCGGCGGCGAGAACGGGCTCGTGGTGGCCGCTCCCCCGCCCCCGGAGGCGCTCGGCCCGTACTTCCCGCCGGAGCGCTGGCAGGCGTGGGTCTGCGTGCTGTGCGCCGTGGTCGTGCTGGTGTTCCTCGCCGACCTGGGGCGCAGCCGTGTGGGCCGGTCCTGGCGGGCGATCCGGGACGACGAGGTGTCCGCGGCGCTGGCCGGCATCCACGTGGCGCGGCTGCGCGTGCTCGCCTTCGTGGTCAGCGCGGCGTGCGCGGGCCTGGGCGGCGGGCTGCTCGCGGTGGTCAGCTCGCTGGCCGCGCCCGGGGCGTTCCCGCTGGCGCTGTCGCTGTCCCTGCTGACCGCGGCGGTGCTCGGCGGGCTCGGCAGCCTGGCGGGTGCCGTCTACGGCTCGGTGCTCCTCGTCCTGCTGCCGAACTGGACCGGCGACGTGGCGGACGCCCTGCACCTGTCCCGGGGCTTCTACGCGAACCTGCCGCTCGCCCTGTACGGCCTCGCGCTCGTCCTGTCGATGCTCCTGTTCCCCCAGGGGATCCAGGGGGCCCTCACCCGTCTGGTCCGGCGGCTCGGCAACCGGGGCTCCGGTACCTGACCGTCCGTATCCCGCTCCCCCGACCATCCACCGGCATCACACCGGAAATCCGTCCATCACCCACCGAATCCGATTCGGTTCCAGGAGGGGTCATGAGAAGAAGTCACCGATACGGCCTGCGCGTGCGCGGCGGTGCCGCGCTGGCCGTGCTGGCGCTGGCCCTCAGCGCCTGCTCGGGCGCGTCAGGCAGCGGTTCCGCCATGCCGGGCGTCACCAAGGACAGCATCGTCATCGGCAGCCACCAGCCGCTCACCGGTCCCGCGGCGCCCGGCTACAGCAACGTCTCGGCGGGCGCGAAGGCGTACTTCGACCACGTCAACGCCAACGGCGGGGTCAACGGCCGGAAGATCGACTTCCGGTACAAGGACGACGGGTACAACCCGACCCAGACGGTGAAGGTCACCAAGGAACTCGTCCTGGAGGACAAGATCTTCGCCATGCTGGGCGGCCTCGGCACGCCGACCCACACCAAGGTGGTCGACTTCCTCAACAGCCGACGCGTGCCCGACCTGTTCGTCTCCTCCGGCTGCCGCTGCTGGGACGAGCCCGACAAGCACCCGCAGACCTTCGGCTGGCAGCCGGACTACGTCGTCGAGGGCAAGATCCTCGGCCAGTACGTCAAGGAGAACTTCGCGGGCAAGAAGGTCGCCTACTTCTACCAGGGCGACGACTTCGGCAAGGACGGCGTCGAGGGCCTGGACCAGTACATCCCCAAGGAGTCGGTCGTCAGCCGGCAGAGCTACCAGCCGGGCGGCACCGACATCTCCCCGCAGGTCTCGGCGATCGCCCAGTCCAAGGCCGACGTCGTGGTGCTGTTCACGATCCCGGCGTACACCGCGCTGTTCAAGCTCACCTCGCTCAAGCTCCAGTACAGCCCGGCGATGGCGGTGACCAACGTCGGCTCCGACCCGACCACCCTGGCGGCCCTGCTGGAGTCGTACGCGAAGCAGGCCGGCGGCAAGGCGGACGCCGCCGCCCTCATGAACGGCATCGTCACCGACACCTACATGCCGCCGACCACCGACACCTCCAACAGCTGGATCAAGCTCTTCCGCCAGATCCACGACAAGTACATCCCGAAGGTGCCCTTCGACGGCAACGTCGAGTTCGGGATGTCCATGGCCTACACCTTCGTCCAGGCGCTGAAGGCCGCCGGAAAGGACCCGACGCGGGAGTCGCTGGTGAAGGCCGTGGAGAAGGGCGGCTTCTCCGGGCCCGGGCTCGTGCCGTTCCGCTACGGCGAGGGCTCGCACGCGGGCTACACCGGCGTCCAGATCGGCATCCTGAAGGGCACCGAGGTGGCCCTGCAGGGCACGCCGCTGGTCACCGACGACGAGAAGGGCGCCATCACCCCGTACACCGAGGCACAGCCCGAGGCCCCGGCCGGCGGCATCCCGGCGTCGTAACGGACGAGGGGTAGTGTGCTGCCACTCCAGGCAGTGGGTTCACGGCGCGACGCGGCCGTGACGGACGGAAGGTCCCGGGATGGGCGACACACGCGGTGACGAGCTGCTCATCGGCGATCCCGCGGGCCTCCCCACGACCGGGCGGGCGTCCGGGCCGGCACCGGACCGGACGCCCAGCCGGGCGGAGACCACCCGGCAGGCGCTGCTCAAGGCTGCCCGGGAGGTCTTCGGGGAGTCGGGGTACGCGGCGGCGGGCGTCGCCGAGGTGGTCCGCCGCGCGGACGCCAGCGTCGGCGGGCTCTACCACCACTTCGACGGCAAGGTCGACCTCTTCCTGGCCCTGTGGGAGGAGTTCCGCACCGCGCAGGCGCAGACCACGGCCCGCGCGGTGGCGCGGCTCCGCGAAAGCGGGGAGAGCCGCCCCCGCGCCCTCTTCCTCACCGGCACCCGCGCCTACCTGGGGCACACCTGGGCGCGGCGGGAGATGGCCCGGCTCTTCTACACCGGGGACACCCCGCCGGGTTTCGACCTGCTGGGCCGCCAGAACCTCAGGACCTGGATCCAGCACAACGCGACACTGCTCGGCATCACCCAGGAGCGGCCTGGCGACCGCGCCCTGCTCATCGCCCTGACCACGACGATCGCCGAGATCGGACGGGAGCTCGTCGCCTGCGACGACGCGTGCGAGGCGGCCGGCCTCACGGACACCGCCCTCGAACTGATCGGCAGGCTGTGCGACTTCGGCCTGTCCGCACCGGAGGCCGGCGCCGCCGGCTGAGACCGGGGACGGGGGCGGCGCGCGACGCGCCGCCTTCTCCCCGCACCGGGACGCGTACGCGGCCTGGCCGGAGCATCCGGGCCTGTCCGGGTCCCTGTCCCGGGTGGGCGACTGGCTGACGGCACCGGTGGCGCTGAATCCGTACGCCATGGGGGGCGGTGCTCGTCCCGGCCATGCAGGCCCCGATGGTCGCCTGGCTCCACTCGGGTCCGCGGGCCGGCGGCGGCGCGGCGGTGCCGGGCCGGTCGCGGCTCCTCGGGGCCGTGCCGGGCGCGGTGTTCGGGGCGGCGCCGGGCACGGCGGTGGCGGCGGGCGTGCTGGTCCACCTGCTGGACCGGTGGCTCGGCGTCCCGGTGGCGGTCGCGGCCGCGGACTGCTGGACGTACGACGCGGAACCGGCGCGGCGCACCGCCTCTTCCGGCTGCTCGCGCTCGAGCAGCCCGCACCGGGCGCAGGGCTGAACATTACCTCCGGTAAATCTGCACACCGCACACCTGGGCGACATACGTCCGCACGTGCGCAGCGCACCACCCCCGCCGGTGCGCGCGGTTTGATCCGGAGTGCCCGGTTCCGCCGGGCCCGCGCGCCCCGCGCATGTGAAGGAATTGCCACCGGGGCGTGGGAATTACGGCACACCGGTGAAGCCATGAATCCGAACCATATTCGAACGCACGGTTCGTCAATTGGCCGTCCCAGCTGCTCCCATGCTTGTATCCCGTCCCGTGGCGAAGAGGTTGCCCCCTGATGATTCGCCACTTGTTATGTGTTCACACCCGAAGGGAAGCCCCCCATGAACTTCACCTCCCAGGTTGAGACCCGCGAGATTTCCGACGCCGACCTGGACAACGTCTCCGGCGGCCTCGTGGGCGGCCTCGTGGCCAACGCCACGGGCACCCTCGAGTCGATCGCCCCGGTCGCCGGCACCGTGTCCGGCGTCGTCGGCACCGTCGAGGGCATCTCCGGCGTCAACACCGGCGCTGTGACCGGCCTGGCCACCGGCCTGGCCGCGGGTCTCTGAGACCAACGGATCCGCGGGTCCCGGAGGCCTCCCCTCCGGGACCCGCGGGCGCCATTGCGGCATTGCGTCCCAATGGCGAGGGATGCGGCTGAGGGAAGAGTTCCGTGCAGTTTCGCAAAAAGGCCCTTGCCAAGCTCCAATCACCGGAAGAACTCGATCTCCCGGTGCGTTTCGCGCGCCCGCAGGGCCGCCTCGTGCTGTCCGTCACCATTCTCGTGATGGCCGCCGCGAGTTTCTGGGCGGTCACCGGTTCCGTGTCCTCGAAATTGAGCGCCCCCGGAATTATCGGCTATGGGCAGGGCAGTTACGTCCTGCAGAGCCCGGTCGCCGGACAGGTCAGCCGGGTCCTCGCCGAGGAAGGGGAACGCTTGCCCGCCGACGCGCCCTTGCTCAGCGTCCGCACGGAGCGCGGCGACACCGTCGTGCGCACCGTCGCCGCCGGCCGGGTGAGCGCTCTGGTGGCCACCATCGGCACCGTCGTCACCGTCGGCGCGGACGTGGCGACCGTCGAACGCGTCGCCCACGCCGGCGACCCGCTCATGGCGACCCTCTACGTCCCGGCCGCGAGCGCCTCCTCGGTGCCGGTGGGCGCCGCGGTGGACCTCTCGGTCGAATCCGCGCCCCAGGCGCGGTACGGCGTGCTGCGCGGGCATGTGCAGGCCGTCGGCCGCACCTCGCGCACCGCCCGGCAGATCGCCGCCTACCTCGGCGACCCGCAGCTCGCCGCGCAACTCACCCGCGCGGGACGCCCCGTGGCCGTCGTCGTACGGCTCGACGCGTCGTCCCGCACTCCCACCGGGTACCGCTGGTCCAAGGGCGACGGCCCCTCGTACGACCTGGACTCCATGACCCTGGCCGCCGGCGCCGTCCACCTGAGGGCACAGCGCCCCGTCGATTGGCTGCTCCCGTGACCGCGCCCGCCCGGCCCGAGCAGCGGCCGCTGCCGCCCGCAGGCCGCCGCAGACACCGCCCCGAGCCCGCCCGGCGCCCCTGCGGGCAACGGCAGGGCCGCAGGCCGCGCACCGTCCGCACGCCGACCGTGCTCCAGATGGAGGCCGTCGAGTGCGGCGCGGCCTCGCTGGCGATGGTGCTCGCCCACTACGGCCGGCACGTGCCGCTGGAGGAACTGCGCATCGCCTGCGGCGTCTCCCGCGACGGCTCCCGCGCCAGCAACCTGCTGAAGGCGGCCCGCGGCTACGGGCTGCAGGCCAAGGGCATGCAGATGGAGACCGCGGCCCTGGCCGAGGTGCGCGCACCGGCCATCCTGTTCTGGGAGTTCAACCACTACGTCGTCCACGACGGCATGGGCCGTCGCCTCGGCCGCCGCGGCGTCCACATCAACGACCCCGACAAGGGGCGCCGCTTCGTGCCCCTGGAGGACTTCGACACCAGCTTCACCGGCGTCGTGCTGACCTTCGAGCCGGGACCGGACTTCCACCGCGGCGGCCGCAGGCCCGGCATCCTCGGCGCGCTGCCCGCCCGGCTGCGCGGCACCAGCGGCACCATGCTCGCCGCGCTCGTGGCCAGCCTCCTGCTGGTCGCGGTCGGGGCGGCACTGCCCGCGCTCAGCCGGACGTACATCGACCTGTTCCTGATCGGCGACCAGACCTCCCTGCTGGGCGTGCTGTTCGCGTCGATGGCCACCCTGGTGGCGCTCACCGCCGCGCTCACCGCCGTCCAGCAGACCAACCTGCTGCGCGGGCGCATCATCTCCTCCACCCTCGGCAGCGCCCGCTTCCTGCGCCACCTGCTGCGGCTGCCGGTCACCTTCTTCACCCAGCGCAACCCGGCCGACCTCGTGCAGCGCCTGCAGTCCAACGACGCGGTCGCCGAGACCCTCGCCCGCGACCTGGCCGCCGCGGCCGTCGACGGCGTCGTCGTCGTGCTCTACGCGCTGCTGATGTGGACGTACGACCCGCAACTGACCGTTCTCGGGGTCGGGATCGCCCTGCTCAACGCGGTCGCCATGCGCGTGGTGACCCGGCTGCGGGCCACCCGGACGCAGAAGCTGCGCGCCGACAGCGCCCGGCTCACCAACACCTCGTACACCGGCCTGCAGCTGATCGAGACGATGAAGGCCACCGGCGGTGAGAACGGCTACTTCCGCCGCTGGGCCGGACAGCACGCCGCCACCCTGGAGGAGCAGCAGCGGCTCGGCGTGCCCAGCGCCTGGCTGTCGGTGGTCGCGCCGGCCCTCGCGACGCTCAACAGCGCGCTGATCCTGTGGATCGGCGGGCTGCGGGCGGTGGAGGGGCACATCTCGATCGGTCTGCTCGTCGCCTTCCAGGCCCTGGTCACCCGGTTCACCGCGCCCATCACCCGGCTCAACGGGGTCGCCGGGCGCATCCAGGACTTCGCGGCCGACGTGGTCCGTCTCAAGGACGTCGAGAACTTCCCCGTCGACTCGCTCTACGCGCGCCCCGAGCCCGAGGCGAGCACCCGGCGGCTGAAGGGCCACGTCACGCTGGAGGACGTCACCTTCGGCTACAGCCCCCTCGACAAGCCGCTGCTGTCCGGCTTCTCGCTGTCCGTCGCGCCCGGCCGCCAGGTCGCGCTCGTCGGCGGATCCGGCAGCGGCAAGTCCACCGTCTCCCGGCTCATCGCGGGGCTCTACAGCCCCTGGGAGGGCACGATCCGCATCGACGGGCAGCGCCTGGAGGACATCCCGCGCAGCGCCCTGGCCGCCTCCGTCTCCTTCGTCGACCAGGACGTCTTCCTCTTCGAGGGCACCGTGCGCGACAACGTGGCGCTGTGGGACCCCTCCATCCCCGACGAGGACGTGGCGACCGCGCTGCGCGACGCCTGCCTGTACGAGGTCGTCGCCCGCCGCCCCGGCGGCATCCACAGCCGCGTCGAGCAGGACGGCCGCAACTTCTCCGGCGGGCAGCGTCAGCGGCTGGAGATCGCCCGGGCGCTGGTCAGGCGGCCCAGCGTGCTGGTGCTCGACGAGGTGACCAGCGCCCTGGACGCGGAGACCGAGCAGGTCATCATCGACAACCTGCGGCGCCGCGGCTGCGCCTGCGTGGTGATCGCCCACCGGCTCAGCACGGTCCGCGACAGCGACGAGATCCTGGTCCTCGACCACGGCACGGTCGTCGAGCGCGGGCGGCACGAGGAGCTGATCGCGGCGGGCGGCGCGTACGCCGCCCTGGTCAAGGAGCACTGACGTGATCCCCGTACAGCCCGGCACCGCCACCGACGACCCGGTCCTGACCGCGCTCGGCGGGCTCGGCACCCCCGTCGACTGCGCCGGCCTGCGCAGCCTCTCGCTGGAGGGGCCGCACGTGCTGTGGCTCGTGGTGGCCGGCGCGCTCGACCTGTTCGCGGTCGACGCTGCGCAGCAGGGGCACTGGCACTACCTCGGCCGCCTGGAGCCGGGCACCCTCCTCCTCGGCCCGGTCGAGGGGCCGCGGCACACCCTCGTCGGCCGTCCGCTGCAGGGCTGCTTCCTGCGCCGCGTCCCGCTGCGCGAGCTGTACCGGCCGCCCAACCCGCAGCAGGCGGCGTACGGCGACGGCTGGGCGCAGCAGGGCCCGTACGGCGCCGGGTACGACACCCAGGAGCTGGCCCTCAGCCTGCTCGAGCACGCCTTCGCTCTCGGCGTCGGGCGCGGCCAGCGCGTGCTGTTCGAGGCCCCGCTGGACGGCCGCACGACGGCGGAGGAGCACGTCGCCGACGACGACATCCTGTGGCTGCCGGTCTCCCCGGGCAGCGTGCAGTACGGCGCCGCGTACTCCGCCGAGGCGGCGGGCGATCTGCTCGTCGACGGCGCGATGTGGCAGGGCATGGTCAACCAGCAGTACCGGCTGCTGTCCACCCTGGACCGCTGGATCGAGGGGCTCGAACGCGCCCACGAGGACCGTACGGCCGCGGGCATCAAGGCGGGAGAGGCCGTCCGCGAGCAGGCCGACCGCGATCTGCTGGCCTCCATCACCACAACCCGCAGGACGGCCTCCCGTACCGCCCAGGCCTCCGACGACACCACGTACGCGGTGTGCCGGCAGGTCGCCGAGGCCGCCGGGATCAACCTGACCCCGCCGTCGCGCAGCGGCGCCGTCAGCGACCGGATGGACCCGGTCGAGCGCGTGGCCGTCACCTCCGGCATCCGCACCCGGGCGGTGCGGCTCGACGGCCCCTGGTGGCGGGAGAACATCGGGCCCCTCGTCGGCCGGCGCGCCGCCTCCGGCACCCCGGTCGCCCTGCTGTGGCGGCGCGGCGGCTACGAGGCGGTCGGGCCCGGCGGCAGCAGCCGCGGCCGCGTCTCCGAGTACAACGCGGAGGACTTCGAGCAGCGCGCCGTCATGCTCTACCGACCGCTCCCCGAACGGCACGCCGGGCTGCTGCGGCTGCTCCGTTTCAGCCTCCGGGGCTCCGGGAGCGATCTGCGCAACCTGGTGCTCAGCAGCCTCGTCACGGTCGGGCTCGGCGCCCTGGTGCCCATCGCCACCGGCCAGGTCCTGGGCACGTACGTGCCCGGCGCGGAGACCGGGCTCATCGTGCAGGCCGCCCTGGCCGTCGTCGTCACGGGCATCGTGTGCGCCGCCTTCATGCTGATGCAGAACCTCACCGTGCTGCGCATCGAGGGCCGTATCGAGGCCACCTTGCAACCCGCCGTGTGGGACCGGCTGCTGCGCCTGCCGACCGGGTTCTTCGCCGGCCGCTCCACCGGCGAACTCGCCAGTGCCGCCATGGGCATCAGCGCCATCCGCCGGGTGCTCGCCGGGGTCGGCCCGGTCGCCGTCCAGGCGACGACGGTCGGCGGCATGAACCTGGTGCTGCTGCTCCTCTACAGCGTCCCGCTGGCGCTGGCCGCCCTCGGCATGCTCGTCGTCATCGGCGCCGTGCTCCTGAGCCTCGGCCTGTGGGAACTGCGCTGGCAGCGACGGCTGGTCGAACTCGGCAACAAGCTCAACAACGAGGCCTTCCAGACACTGCGCGGTCTTCCCAAGCTGCGCGTCGCCGCCGCCGAGAGCTTCGCGTACGCCGCCTGGGCGCGCCGGTTCGCCCGCAGCCGGGAGCTCCAGCGGCGCGCCGGCCGCATCAAGAACATCACCACCGTCCTCAACGCGGTCTACCTGCCGCTCTGCTCGCTCATCATGTTCATGCTGCTGGCGGGCCCGGCCCGGGGCTCCCTGTCCGCCTCCGGCTTCCTCACCTTCAGCACCGCGATGACCATGCTGCTGACCTCGGTCACCCAGCTCACCGGCGGGCTGCTGTCGGCCGCGGCGGTACTGCCGATGTACGAGCAGGTCAAGCCGATCCTGGAGGAGTCCCCCGAAGTGCGGGGCGGCAGCACGCAGCCCGGCACCCTCTCCGGCGCGATCGAGGCCCGCAACCTCTCCTTCCGCTACTCCGACGACGGCCCCCTCGTCCTCGACGACGTCTCCCTGCGGGTCGGCCCCGGCGAGTTCGTGGCGATCGTCGGTCCCAGCGGCTGCGGCAAGTCCACCCTGCTGCGGCTCCTCATCGGCTTCGACCGGCCCGACTCGGGCAGCGTCCTGTACGACGGCCAGGACCTGGCCGCCCTCGACCAGGGCGCGGTCCGCCGCCAGTGCGGCGTCGTCCTGCAGAACGCCCAGCCGTTCACCGGCTCGATCCTCGACTGCATCTGCGGTGCCGAGGTCTACACGCAGGAGGAGGCGATGGAGGCCGCGGCCATGGCCGGTCTCGCCGAGGACATCAAGCGCATGCCCATGGGCCTGCACACGATGATCGCCGGCGGCAGCACCGTCTCCGGCGGGCAGCGCCAGCGACTGATGATCGCCCAGGCCCTCATCCGGCGGCCGCGCATCCTCTTCCTCGACGAGGCCACCAGCGCCCTGGACAACGACACCCAGCGCATCGTCATCGACAGCACCCGGGGCCTGCGGGCAAGCCGGATCGTCATCGCCCACCGGCTCTCCACCGTCATGGACGCCGACCGCGTCATCGTCATGTCGGACGGCCGCGTCGTCGAGGAGGGCCGCCCCGCCGATCTGCTGGCGAACCCCGGCGGCCGGCTGCACGAACTGGTGCGCCGCCAGATGAGCTAGTCCTCCAGCCTTCGGCGGGGGGTGCCCCCACGCCGCGTTGACGATCCTCCGCCTTGCGACGCACCGCACCTGGGGGCGACTCCGGGCACGGTCAGGGGACGACGATGACCGGCCGCTGGGCGCTGCGCGCCAGCCGGTCGGAGATCGAGCGGAAGAGCCGGATGCCTGCCCCGCGCCTGCGCCCGACGATGATGGCGTTCGCCCGGTACTTGCGGCCGGCCTTCTCCAGTTCCTCCGCGACGGCGCCCCTGCGGTGGATGAGGGTCCAGTGCAGCCCCGACAGATGGTCCTCGCAGGCGAGCTGCCGTAGCAGCCTGTGCGTGCCGCCGCCGTGCGGCCCGCACCCGCCGCCCGGGTCCTCGTAGCCGAGCAGCGACGCGACGGGGTTCTCCTTCGCGACGTGGACGATGAGGAGCGCCGCGCCGGTGCGCCGCGCCATTCCGGCCGCGTACGACAGCGCCCGCCTGCTGGGGGCGGAGCCGCTGTACCCGACGAGCACCCCGTACTTGTCGACGCTCGTGCGACCGGCGCCCGTCGCGGGAGCCGGTTCCCCGGCGGTGGACGACCGCGCCAGGGGATCGTCGCCGACAGGTTCGGGAACGCCATGGCCTGCCATGAGAAACCTTTCGGGGGTGAACGGGAGACGGCCTCGGGAACCGGAGGCGGTCACACGAGGACGACCGGGCATGCACCGCTACCGACCGGCGCCGCCCGCGAAGTGTGACAACCCCGGCACCGCGGGACGGGGCGGCGCGCCCGGCGGCGCCCCGTTCCACGGGGTGTGTCACACGCGCGCGGGACGTCCGGTCTCAGTGGAGGAAGCAGAGTTCTGTCCCCGGGAACGTGAGGAGGCGTGCCGTGAGCGAGGAAGCGGCTCCCGGACGGCGCGGCGCGGCGTGCGCCGCGGGGACGGGAGCGGCGTGAGCACACCGCAGACCGCCACCCCGGCATGGCGGCGGCGGATGGTCGCCCGCGTCTCCGACGAGAAGCACCGCACCGCCACCGCGCTGGAACTCTTCTTCGACCTCTGCTTCGTCGTGGCCGTCGCCCAGACGTCCGCCGCGTTCGAGGAGGAACTGGCCGGAGGGCACGTCGGGCGCGGTGTCCTCGGCTACGCGCTGGTGTTCTTCGCGATCTGGTGGGCGTGGATGAACTTCACCTGGTTCGCCTCCGCCTACGACACGGACGACATCCCGTACCGCCTGCTCACCGTCGTCCAGATCAGCGGCGCCCTCGTCATGTCCGCGGGCACGGCGGCCGCCCTGCAGCACGGCGACTACACCGTCATCACCTGGGGCTACGTCGTCATGCGGCTCGCCATGGTCAGCCAGTGGCTGCGGGCCGCCGGCTCCGACCCCGAGCGGCGCCGGTGCTGTCTGCGGTACGCCGCCGGGATCCTGGTGGTGCAGACCGGCTGGCTGGCGCACCTCGTGGTGCCGGGCGGCGTCCGCCTCCCGGCGCACATCGTCCTCGCCCTGGCCGAGCTCGCGGTCCCCGTGTGGGCCGAGCGGGTGGCCCACACCACCTGGCATCCGCGCCACATCGCCGAGCGCTTCGGCCTGTTCACCCTCATCGTGCTGGGCGAGTCCATCACGGCCGCCGCCGGGGCGGTGCGTACCGCTCTCGACACCGACGCCACCTTCGGCGACATCGCCACGCTGGTGCTGGGCGGCACCCTCACCGTCTGCGCCCTGTGGTGGCTGTACTTCGCCCAGAACGCGTCCCGCCGCCTCAACAGCTTCACCACGGCCACGCTGTGGGGCTACGGCCACTACGCGGTCTTCGGCTGCGCCGCGGCGGTGGGTGCCGGACTCGCCGTCAACGTCGCGCAGGCGACCGGGCACGGCCACCTCACCGCCCACGGCGCGGCGGCCGCCTACACGGTGCCCGTCGCCGGGTTCGTCCTGTCCGTGTGGCTCCTGCACCGCCGGGCCGCCGGGCACCCCACCGCGCCCGACGTGGTGCACGCGCTCGCCGCGGTGGCGATCCTCGCCGCGACGTTCGCCCCTGCCCCGGTCCTCGTGACGGGCGTCGCCGCCGCGCTCCTGGTCGCCGCGACCTGCGTCCCGGGCGGGCGCGGCGGCGCGCGGGCAGCCGCCCCCTGAACGGACGGCGCCGGTCGAAGCCGCCCCGCGGCGGCCGCGTCCAGCCGCCATGACCAGCAGGCACTTCGTCCCCGCCGCCGGCCTCGGGGCCTACCGCGACTGCCGGTACACCTGTGAGTGCTATCCCTACGACAGCCTGCCGCCCCTGGACTCGACCCGGTACACGGGCGCCTTCGAATGGCTCGGCGGCACCGGGGAGCCCGTTCCCGAGCAGGTCGCGCACATCGAGGGTTTGGCCGCGCGACCGGCCGCCGAAGGCATCGCGCTGCCCGCGGACTTCGCGGCCTTCCACACGAGCGGGAAAGTGCGATACGCGCCCGACGAGGTCTCGGTGACCTGCTGCTGGACAGACATCTCGGATCCGCTGCCGAGCCCGGTCGAGCCCGGCGCCTTCCTCGTCCGCTTCCTGCGGGATCAGCAGGACTGCGTCATCTGGTACCTCTACCTCCGGCCCTCGGGCGAAGCGTTCGTCGTGCACTCCTACGTGGACTACGAGTTCGCCGTACGAGGCACGGCGCGACGGCGAGGTATCCGACTGCGACCTCGACGACTTGGCGGAACAGCGGGCCGATCCTGTGGTGCGCGCCGTCGTTCGAGGAGTTCGCGCATCGCTTCTGGATGGAGAACCGCGTCTGGTTCGCGATCCGCGATGACGAACTGCCGGGCCTCGATGCCGAGCTGAGCCGCTGCGTGGACCACTACGCCCGTATATGACGGGCCCTGGGGCGTCGATCCCGCAGCCGGGGTGCTCCGGGGTGGGTCCCCAGCCCCTCACCGGCTGCGATCAGCAGTACCGGTTCCAGCCGGCCCGGTAGCCGTCGCGGTAACCGCGCCGGTATTCGGAGTTCCAGCTCGAGGGACGGTACGAGTCCCATTGGTTCCGGCAGCGGGGGCGCGAGCGGGCGTCGTAGCGCCCGTCGTCCCTGCCGTCCCTGTAACCGCGCCAGTACCGATCGCTCGACTGCGGGGTGAGGGTGCCCGCGGCCTGCGCCTGGACCGTGCCCGCCGTCACGTGGTCGGCAGTCGTGGCCTGCGCGGGCGCCGCCGGCAGGAACGCCAGCGCTCCCACGGCGACCGGGCCTGCGAGCAGTGCGAGAAATCGCTGTGCGCGCATGGCTGTTTCCTCTCTCGGAAGCATGCGGGGTGGCGGTGCCTGGTCCCACGCCCCTGGTCAGGCCCAATTCCATGCTTTACGTGCCCGATTGGGGAGCGGCAGGGCACCGGCTCGAAGGGCGGATAGCGCCCTCCATCGACCGTATCGAGCCATGTTCACCATGTCCAGTTATGAACCATTACACCCGCTTTTTTCCGACCTCGAACACCACCTGTGCCCTGCCGGTCACGCTCAGCCTCGCCGATGGGGTCGGATCCCCCGCCACCTGCCGGAACCCGAGCGAAGGGTACGCCGCCTTGACCGAAGCGAACGAGCTCCAGGAGAAGACCGATCGCGCGCGCACCACATCCCGGGTGCGCGGGACGCTGATCGGGCTGGCACTGGGCGAGACGATGGGAGCGGCGTCCGCACCCAGCTGGTCCGGGCGCTGCGGTTCGCGGCTGCCGCACCGGACGGCGCGTCCGTCGCGGCGGTCACCGGAGCCTTCCACGGCGCCGCCCACGGCTTCGAGGCCTTCCCCGTCGATGTGGTGAGCCGCCACGAACCGCTCTGGGTCATCGACACCCTGGCCCGCGACTGGATCACCGAGATCTCCCCGAGCCGCGGCGAGTACGTCCCGGGCTGGGCCCCCCTGGCGGGACCGCTACCCCGGCTGGTGATCAGCGGGTGTCGCCGTCCGGGCACCGGCCCTGGGGCGCACACCGGCCGTCCTTCGCCCCGGCCGGGTCAGGGGAACGCGAACCGTGGTTCGCGTTCCCCTGGACGGACGGGTCCGCCGTCAGCTGCTGCGGGTTCGGTCGGGCGCCTGGGCCGAGCGCTGGTGGGGCAGCGTTATCGCGTCGGACTGCTCCTGACGCAGCACCACGTTCCGGGTCGGGAAGGCGATCTCGATGCCCTCCTCCTGGTAGCGGCGGTGCAGGCGCTTGATGAACTCGTGCTTGATCCGGTACTGCTCGCCGTACTCCGAGGTCCGCAGAATGACGGAGAAGTCGATCCGCGACTCGCCGAAGGTGTGGAAGCGGACAACCGAATCGTGCTCGGGGACGCCGCCCTCGACGTGGGCCATGACCTCGCCGGCGACCTCGATGGTCACCCGCTCCACGTGCTCGAGGTCGTTGTCGTAGCCCACGCCCGCCTGGACGATGAGGGACATCTGCTGCCCGGGCTGGTGGAAGTTGGTGGCGATCGCGCTCGCGAGCTTTGCGTTGGGGACGATCACCAGGTTGTCCGACAGCTGGCGCACCACGGTGTTGCGCCAGTTGATGTCGACGACGTAGCCCTCCTCGCCGCTGCTGAGGCGTATGTAGTCACCGGGCTGCACGGTCTTGGACGCGAGGATGTGGACACCCGCGAAGAGGTTGGCGAGCGTGTCCTGCAGGGCCAGCGCCACGGCGAGACCGCCGACGCCGAGGGCGGTGATCAGGGGCGTGACGGAGATGCCCAGGGTCTGCAGCAGGACCAGGAAGCCCACCGCCAGCACGGCGACACGGGTGATGTTGACGAAGATGGT
The DNA here is from genome assembly GCF_053598835.1 of Streptomyces sp. NPDC001070. Taxonomy (NCBI): domain Bacteria; kingdom Bacillati; phylum Actinomycetota; class Actinomycetes; order Kitasatosporales; family Streptomycetaceae; genus Streptomyces; species Streptomyces sp. NPDC001070. Next base: position 105,835 of record NZ_JBSFLB010000013.1, on the reverse strand, counting down.
CGCGGAGCCCGCCACCCCGGAGCGGGACAGCGCCAGGGAGCGCACGGTCTCGGCGACCATACGACCCGCCGCGATCGTGGCCGCCAGGATCATCACGGCGACGAGCGCCTTGTTGACCGTCCGGTCGACGCCGTGCGTCAGCGGCAGCACCGCGGCCGCCGCCCAGGCGCCCGCGGCCAGCGCCGCCCACGGCACGACCGTGCGCAGGGCGTCGACCACGATGTCGTCGCCGCCCCACTTTGTGCGACCGGCCCGCTCCCGCAGCCACTTCAGGGCCAGCCGCAGCAGCAGACCCGCCACGGCGCCGGCGGCGATCGCGGCACCCGCGACGATCAGATCGTGCAGCGTGAGGGCGCGGTTCACCGGTCGCCTCCCCGCGTGCGTACGGATTCACCCACGGGGAGCGGGGGGTGCTGTGTCGTCACTTGTCGCCTTATCGTTCTGGGGACTTTCGAGGGGGCGCGCCGAACACGCGGTGTCCAGGCGTGATCTGACACATCCTGCCGCAGCCCGCGTGCGGCGCGCATACGGCCCCCGGTGCAAGGGTGGGGTTCCCGCCAAGGTCCGGTGCGGCGTGCATCCCCTCCTGGTCGACGCGCTGATCGACGACGAGGACCTCGGCACCGCGTGCGAGGCCTCCCGCCGGGCCCGGCTCCCCCGACGGCTCCGGCTCGCCGACCGCTCGGACGGTGCCCGGCCCGCCGACGGCCCTGTCCGTTTGCCTGCGAGCGCTGAAGGCGCGTACCGCCCACACCGGGGACGCCGTCCTGCCACGAGACGCTGGTGCCCTGCAGGGAGAACCCCTCCTCTTTCAGCAGCGCTGCCACCGTGTCCGGCCCCACCGGGTGCCCCTGCCGGGTCAGCTCGGGGGCCAGGTTCCGTGTGGACTTCACTGTCCACCGCAGCGGCGACTCAGGATCCCCGCGCTGATCCGGGTCGACCGGGCCAGTAACGTTGCCACCAGGCCCGGATCACGCTCCCGCAGCCGCTTGCGACCCGCCCCCGTCGCCCGGACGCGAACCGACGGATCCGCTCCCGCCCGCACCTCTCGCTTGCCACGCGACACCGCGGATTCGATCGCGTCCCTTCTCGTGGTGCAAGCGATCAGACGGCGGTTGTGTTCGTGGTGTTGAGGTCGGTGCAGATCCGCGAGACCTCGCTTTCGAAGGTCCCGGCCCACCACGATCGCCCCTTTCTTCTCATTGTGGGCACCCATGGCGTGGGTACCCACAGCACGGTGAGCCACCCGACGGGTGAAATATGGCGATTAAAGCAAGAACGAGATGACAGGAGTGCTCCGCCTACCGTCGTTGTGCTGCATACGATTCTCAGCGCACCGACTCTCTGGAGACCTGTCAGAAGTCCGTCACCGCCCTGTTGCACGCTCGACGCAAAACCCGCTTCGAGCTCACGTACGGCTCGTCGCCCTCTCTCGCGAAACGTTCCTGCGGAACGTCGAGATTGCGTGCGGCTCATGAAGTCTTCGAAGGGAAGGGAAAATGTCAGACGAAGAGGTCGCTGCGGTCTTTGGTGCGACCGGCCAGCAAGGCGGTGGCCGGGCACGGGCGATCCCGTTCTCGCTGCGCGCGCTGACCTGGGTTGCCAACTCACCAAACACGCTGCACGGTTGGGGTGCTGCTGAACGGGGAAAGCAACGCGACGGCCGCTCCTCCCGGGCGGGAAGTCGCTGCGCGCGCCGAGAGGTTGCACTCCGCGATGGCGCCTTCCACCAGAGCCTCGCCCGCATGGCGGACAGCGGGCTCAGCCAGAACACCTTTTGAGCCGTCAGGCGTGCTGGCCACTGCATGATTCCGGCGCGCCCTCCTTCTGCTGAAGTCTCTTTCCCTTTCCCCACAACGTCCCCGATTGCCTCCGGTCGGACGTTTTCATGGGTTACTGATTACACGAGAAAGTACAGGCTGATGACAAAGAAGTATGACGTAGAAGTTCCCGTCCTGATCGTCGGTGGCGGCGGCGCGGGCTTGACTTCATCGATTCTCCTGTCCCGCCTCGGCGTCGAGTCCCTGCTGGTGACTCGGTACCCGAGCACCACGCATGTGCCGCGGGCGCACATCCTCAACCAGCGCAGTATGGAGATCTTCGCCGACATGGGCGTTGATTCTCAGATCCGGGCGAAGAGCACCCCTCAGGAGAACATGAGCCATATCGGGTACTTCTCCGGGCTCGGGGGAGGGGGGCCGGAGAACGGCCACGGGCGCCGTATCGGGTCCATCGAGGCATGGGGCGCGGGCTACACCGACCCCGATTACGTGGCTGCCAGTCCGCAGGCCGCAGCGAACGTGTCCCTGCTGCGCGCTGAGCCCATCCTGAAGCAGCACGCGGAGCAGCATTCCCACGGGCACGTCAGGTTCCACCACGAGTTGGTGGATCTGGAACAGGATGCCGACGGAGTGACCTCCACGATCCTCGACCGCGGTACCGGTGAGACCTACACCGTCCGGTCCAGCTATCTCCTGGGGGCCGATGGCGGACGGACCGTGGGCGACCTGGTCGGGATCAAGATCACCGGCACAGAGAAGATCGTGACACTGACCAGTTTGTACCTGTCCATGGACCTCTCGCCGTATCTCGGGGAGGCAGAGGATTCGGTCCTCCTCTTCGTCTTCAACCCCGAGTTCCCGCAGCACCTGGGCTTTGGTGCCACGCTAGTACCGGAGGGCCCCGAGTGGGGCCGGAACTCCAAGGAGTGGGTCCTGCACGTCAGCGGGGAGGGCATGGACGCCTCGCAGCCGGAGAAGATGGTGCAGTGGGGGCGCGAGGCGCTTGGGCTCCCCGATGTCGATATCGAGGTCCTCAACATCGCAAAGTGGGACATGGCAGGCTACCTCGCCGACGACTTCCGGGCCGGACGGGTGTTCATGCTCGGCGACGCCGCACACAAGGTTCCGCCCGCCGGCGGTCTTGGCCTGAACGCGGCCGTCCAGGACGCCTACAACCTGTGCTGGAAGCTCGCCGCCGTCCTCGAGGGTCGCGCCGGCGACGCCCTGCTTGACACCTACACCGCCGAACGCCGCCCGGTCAACCAAAGCAACTTGGACACCGCGATGCGGGCCGTCGCCAGCCATTTCGGCGCAACCGAGGCGATGGGACTCTCCCCCGACAAGAGCCCCGAGGAGAACTGGGCCGCGCTGCGGCTGTTCTGGGAGGACGTCCCCGGCACGGTAGAGCGGCGGCACACGTTCACCCAGTGGCTGGGCAACATGACCCTGGAGTTCCGCCAGCACAACACCGACTTCGGATACACCTACGATTCCCCCGCGATCGTCAGCGACGGCACCCCCGCACCGGCCCCCCTGGACGACATCCGCCTCTACCAGCCCAGCACACGGCCCGGACACCCCTTGCCCCACGCCTGGATCGAACGTGCCGGTGAACGCACGGCCCTGCGCGAGTTCGTCCACGGCGGGCACTTCGCCCTCATCGCCGGCGAAGACGGCCATGACTGGGTGGAGGCCGCCACCAAGATCGCCGCGGAGCGGAACCTCCCGCTGCGCGCGGCCCGGGTCGGCCTCGGCGAGGTGGACTTCGTCGATACACGACTTGCGTGGGTGAAGCAGCGGGAGATATCCGCCACGGGTATGGTGCTGGTCCGTCCGGACGGACACATCGCATTCCGCTCCGTCGCGTCGGTCGACGACCCGTTGACCGTGCTCTCCGCCGCCTTCGACCAGATCCTGCACACCGCCGGCGGATGACGGCGGTCGGAGTACGACTCGCGCCGACCACCTGAGTCCCGCAGCCTCGACCGCCTTGCCGGGCGGTACGCACGCGACGGCCGCACCGCCAGGCCCTCGCCGTCCGCCGCGAGCACTTCCGCACGGATCTGTCGCTCGCCGCGTACCGGGCGCTGCGCGCCGCCGCCCGCGCGCACGAGACCTGGGACGCCGAGCGCCCGCCCGCGCTGGACCTGCTGCGCGCCGACGCGGAGGCCGGGCGGCGGGGCCGCCACGGTGCGGGGCCCGTTCCGATCGACGCGCTGACCGACGACGAGGGCTTCGACGCCGCCTGGGTGGCCTCCGACCGGGGCCTGCTTCCCCAACTCCCGCGGCTCGCCGACCGGTCGGCGGAGGTACGGCCCGCCGACGCCCTGGCCGTCTATCTGCGTGCCGTGGCGGCACGCACCGCCCGCACCGGCGGCGCCGTCGACATGGAGGTCGCCGACCTGCTGGTCAAGGCGCGGGCCTGCCACGAAGTCCGCGGCACACTCGCAGACTTCGCCGCCTGCGTCGCGGAGCTCAGGACGGAGCAGAAGCGCAAGCGGAACCTGCTGCACATCCTGGACGGCAGAGGCATCTGACGCACTCGGCTCCGCCCCCACGCACATGTGGGGGGCGGAGCCGGGCGCGCCGTCTAGCGGGTCGCCGTCCCGGCCGGGGCCGGGGCGTAGCCGCCCGGCCGGGTGGTGAAGGTGCCGCGGCCCTGGGTGCGGCTGCGCAGGCGGGTCGCGTAGCCGAACAGCTCGGCCAGCGGCACCGTCGCCGTGAGGACCGCCGTGCCGGAGCGCGTCGTGGAGCCCGTGACACGGCCGCGGCGGGCGGCGAGGTCGCCGAGGACGGCACCCACGGCGTCGTCGGGGACGGTGACCGTGACCTCGACGACCGGCTCCAGCAGCGTCATGACGCCGCTGCGCAGGGCCTCCCGCAGGGCGAGTCGGCCCGCGGTGCGGAACGCCGTCTCGGAGGAGTCCCGGGAGTGCGTGGCCCCGTCGGTGAGCGTGACGCGCACGCCGGTCACGGGGTGGCCGCCGAGGGGGCCCTCGGCGAGGGCGTCCCGGCAGCCGGCCTCGACCGCCCGCACGAACTCCTTCGGCACCCGTCCGCCGACGACCGTCGAGGCGAACGCGAAACCGGATTCCCCGTTCGGCTCGACGTCGAGGACGACGTGCGCGAACTGCCCCGCGCCGCCCTCCTGTTTGACGTGCCGGTAGAGCAGCCCCGACACGCCGCCGGCGAGCGTCTCCCGGTAGGCGACCTGCGGCCGGCCGACGCGGACGTCCACCCCCTGAGCGCGGCGGATCTTCTCCACCGCGACCTCCAGGTGCAGTTCGCCCATGCCGGACAGCACCGTCTGACCGGTCTCGGGGTCCGTCCGCACGGCCAGCGAGGGGTCCTCCTCGGCCAGCCGGGCCAGGGCCGTGGCGAGACGGTCGGTGTCGGCGTTGCGGGCGGCCTCGACGGCGACGAAGACCACCGGCGCGGCCACCGACGGCGGTTCGAGCACCAGGGGCGCCCCGGGGGCGCACAGGGTCGCTCCGGCGGAGGCGGACTTGAGCCCGATCACCGCGACGATGTCCCCGGCGACCGCCTCGTCGACATCGATGTGGCGGTCGGCCTGGACCCGCAGGATCCGGCCGATCCGTTCGGTGCGCCCGGCCCGCGCGTCCAGCACGACGTCCCCCTTCCCGATCGTCCCCTCGTACACCCGCAGGTAGGTCAGCCGCCCGGTGGCGGTCGCGTTCACCTTGAACACCAGGCCGGCGAACGGCGCCGCCGGATCGGCCGCCTCCCGTACCGCCGGCACGTCCAGCGGCGACGGCAGGTAGGCCACGACGGCCTCCAGCAGCGGCTCGATGCCGCGGTTGCGGTACGCGGAGCCGCAGAGCACCACCACGGCCTCGCCGGACAGGGTCAGCTCGCGCAGCGCGGAGCGCAGCGTCGCCTCCGACAGCGCCGACCGCTCGCAGAACTCCTCCAGCGCGGCCGGATGCAGTTCCGCCACCGTCTCCTCCAGTGCCCGGCGGCGCCGGAGCGCCTCGTCCCGCAGACCGTCCGGGACCTCGCCCTCGGTGTACGTGCCGTGGCCGTCGGCCCATAGCAGGGCGCGCAGGCGCAGCAGGTCCACGACGCCGGTGAAGCCGTCCTCCCGTCCGACGGGCAGTTGGACGACGAGCGGGACGGTACGCAGACGTTCGCGGATCGATCGGGCCGCGGCGTCGAGGTCGGCGCCGGCGCGGTCCAGCTTGTTGACGAACGCGATCCGCGGCACGCCGTGCCGGTCGGCCTGCCGCCACACCGACTCGCTCTGCGGCTCGACGCCCGCGACGGCGTCGAAGACCGCGATCGCGCCGTCCAGGACGCGCAGGGAGCGCTCGACCTCGTCGGCGAAGTCGACGTGGCCCGGGGTGTCGATCAGGTTGAGCCGGTGGCCGTCCCAGTCGCAGCTCACGGCGGCGGCGAAGATGGTGATGCCGCGGTCGCGCTCCTGGGGGTCGAAGTCGGTGACGGTCGTGCCGTCGTGGACCTCGCCGCGCTTGTGGGTGGCGCCGGTGAGGTAGAGGATCCGTTCGGTGACGGTGGTCTTGCCGGCGTCGACGTGGGCGAGGACGCCGAGATTGCGGACGGCGGTCAGCGGATTGACGGTGCGCATGGCCCGTGGCCTTTCGGGTGATCCGGAAAAGGGCGCGCGATTCCCGGACGGGACGGCCCGCGGAGGGCCGTGGGAACCCCCTGGACACGGCGCGGGCGGCACGGCAGGGCGTACCCGGCCGGCGGCCTCGGCTCCGGCCGTGTGCGGGGGTCAGACGTTCGTCGCGGGCGTCCGGTGCCGGCCGCGCAGCCGGCACCGGGCCGGCGAGGACACCAGGATCACCTCGTAGCTTGACATCCTCCCCTCCCGGAAGGGGAGGGGATTCCTGGCTCAGGCTGCCTCCGGGAGCAGCGCTCCCGGGGGTCTTGCGCCTTCGGCACCAGCCGGGTTGAGACCAGCCCGGACCAGCATCACGCGGGCGGAGTTCTTGTCCCTGGGGGATACGACTGCGCACGCGGTGCAGGTGTAGGTACGTTCCGAAAGAGGAAGTGCGTGCTTGGTTCTCGCTCCGCACGACGCGCAGTCCATGGTGGTGTGCGCGGGATGCACCAGGCGGACGTCCCGCCCGTGCTTGCGGCCCATCTCAATCAGAGCCTGCTTGGTCGTGCCGATCGCGGCGTCCGCCGCCTTGCGCGCCATGGTGGTCTTCGCGAGGAACTTCGGCCGGAAGTCCTCGACCGCGATCACGTCGTGATCCCGCACCACGCGCTTGGCCCACTTACGGGCGGTGTCCTGCCGCCGGCGCGCCACCTTCTTGTGCAGCTTCGCGGTCTGCTGCTTCGCCTCGCGGTAGCCCTTGGATGCGGCCTGCCTCTTGGCAGGGCGGCGGCGAGCCATCATCCGCTGATACCGCGCGAGACGCTGCGCCGCGATTTTCCCATGCTGGGCGTGAGGGAGGTCGTGGGCGTCGGATGTAGTGGTCGCGGTCTCCTTCACGCCCCAGTCGATTCCGATCACCCGACCAGTCTGTGGCAGAGGCTGCGTCTGGGTTGCGACGACGAACGAGGCGTACCAGTGGCCAACGCTGTCCCGGTACACCCGCACCGACGACGGCGCGGACGGCAGGTCCCGCGACCACACCACCGTCAGGTCGATGCCGCCCGCGAGGTGCAGGCGGCCGTCCTTCAGCCGGAAGCCCCGGGTGGTGTAGTTCAGCGTCGGCAGCGCCTCGCGCTTCTTCTTGTGGCGCGGCATGCCCGCGCGCTGCCGCATGGGCAGCCGCTTGTCGATGTCCTTCAGCGCTTTGGAGCGGGACTTGGCGAAGTCTCGGATGATCTGCTGCTGCGGGACGCTCGCCCCGTCGCGGAGCCACGGCGTGCGGGCGCGAGCCTCGGTCAGCATCTTGTCGAGCTGAGCCGGGCCGCACGTCAGCTTGCCGTCCGGGTGCGCCCGATTGTGGGCGTGTACCTGCCGGGACTTGGCGACGCACTCGTTCCACACCCACCGGCAGCGGTCCCACTCGGCGAGCAGCGCCGTGCGCACGGTCGACGACACGCGCAGCCGGTAGGTATACCGGGCGTGCCCGGATTCCCCCGCCGCCTTCCATGATGTCGCCATTGCGTCAATTTAGCATGGGCGATGAGAAGCGGATCTCTTTTCCCCCGCCAACAGACCTACCTGGCTGCCCTGTTGAACGGGTCCGCACCGACCGGCGGCCCCTCGGCTCCGAGATCGTCCACCTGCTTGAGGTCACCATCGGCCCGGTGGGTGGAGACGATGAATCGCCCTGACGGCGATTCCTCTTCCCTTGCCCTGCTCCGCAGGGGTCCGATTCCTCCCCGGCCTGAAGGCCGGAGCATCGTCGAAGGTTTCAGATGATCGGGGCGGGGACGGAGCACCGGGTTTTTCCCGGCCCTGCCGTGCCCGCAGCCGGCCGGCGCGGCTGAGCATCCGTCAACCGGGCCTTCTGCGTCGCGCCGCCCGTGCCGTGCCGATCCGCGCGATCCCCTCCTCGGGGGCCTTCCCGCGGAACCGGGGGCGGCCGCCACGGCATCCCAGAGGGCAGGACCCGGGGACAGCGGTACGGGAGGGGGCGGGTGCCATGCGCGACTGGTGGACGCGAGGGCGGCGCCGGGGGCACGGCGGGCGTCCTCCGGCCGGGGAGGCCGCGCCGCCCCCGGCCCCCAAGCCCTGGGCCCGGGCCGAGGAGCCCGGCCGGTGTCCGGTGCCGCCCGGGGACCAGGAGTGGATCGAGCGGCGGATGCGGTGGTGCTCCCGCAGCTTCGGGCCCGAGGGGCTGTCGGCCGAAACGGCGGTGCCCGGCCCGGACTTGCTCCCCCCGGGGTTCACCGGTACGGACGCCGAGATCGACGTACTGTTCCGTCGGGTCTGCGCGGTCATGGGTGTCGACCCGGACACCGTCACCGTCCTGCTCTTCGAGAGCCCGGCGGAGGACGAGATCCCCCCGGGGCGCGGTCGCGACGGGAGCAGGACGGTCGGCTGCTACCGCGAGGTGGACGGGCGCGCGGTGATCGAGCTGGACCGTCGCGAGGCCGCCGAGCCCGCCGTCCTCGCCGCCGTCATCGCCCATGAGCTCGGCCATGTGCGGCTGCTGGGCGAGGGCCGCATCGAGGGCCACGAGGCCGACCACGAGAAGCTCACCGACCTGGTGACGGTCTTCCTCGGCATGGGCGTCTTCACCGCGAACGCCGCCTACCGGTTCGGCAAGTCCGTCCAGGGGTGGTCCGCCCTCCCGCTCGGCGACCTGACGGAACGGATGCTCACCGGCACCGCGCTCGGCCCCAGCCATCACCTCGGCTATCTCACCGAGCGGCAGTTCGGCTACGCCCTGGCGTACTACTGCCTGCTGCGCGAGGAGACCGATCCGCCCTGGGCCCGCCATCTGGACCCCGGTGTCCGGGCGGTGCTCCGGGACGGCCTGCGGTACTTCGCGCACCGGGCCACGCAGGCTCAGGTCCCGCACGCTCCCGGCCAGTCGTAGCCGGGCAGGAGCCGCCGCCGGCGCTGCCGGTCGGAGGCGCGCCGATCTCACCGCGGTGGTCAGCCGGCTGTTCGTCGCCCCGGAGGCGCGGGGGCACGGGGGCACGGGATCGGCGCGCTGCTGGTGGCGACGGCTGTCGGGGAGGCCCGGCGCCGGGGGCTGCGTCCGGTGCTCGACGTCGTGGCGTCCGACGCGACGGCGGCAGCCCTCTACAAGTGGCTGGGACGGGCACTGCTCGCCACCGTCGGGCAGCGCTGGGCTCCGGACCGGACGGTGACCGTCCGGTCCTGCGCCGCACCGCGCTGGTCCCGGCGCCCGCGCTCATCACGGCGGTGAGGGCGGGGGCGCCGTCGGTGCCCCGGCGCGTCAGCGCCCGGCGCGGACCCCGTCCAGGGCCACGGACAGGACGCGGTCGCGCTGGGCGTCGTCGAGGAAGTTCGTGGCGGTGATGCCGGAGACCATGCGGAGCAGGTCGTCGAAGGACATGTCCGGACGGGCGTCGCCCGCCTTCTGGGCGCGTTCGAAGAGCGGGCCGCCGGCCTGGAACATGGACTCGCGGCAGGCGAGGATCACGTCCGACTCGTTGTTGAGGGCCTCGCGGATGGCGCGCTTGGTGACCGTGTAGTCGGCGAAGCGGCGCAGCCAGGAGGTGAGGGCCTCCCAGGGGGCGAGGGGGGCCACTTCCCCGGCGACCCGGCACAGGTCGTTGACCTCGTCCGCGTAGACGGACTCGAAGAGGTGCCGGCGGGTGGGGAAGTTCCGGTACAGCGTGGCGATGCCCACACCCGCGCGGCGGGCGATGTCCTCCAGGGAGGCGTCGGCGCCGTTCTCGGCGAAGGCCTCGCGGGCGGCGGCCAGCAGGGCGTCGTAGTTGCGCGCCGCGTCCCTGCGGTGCGGGCGCTGGGACGCGACGATCTCGCTGACGCGGAACGACTGGGCCGCCACTGCTGCCTCCCTGGCCGGAACGATTTGAAGTGGAGGGTAGCCTCCGCTACAGTGGAGGCATACCTCCACTTTACCAGTCGGGGTGTGCTTCCCGTCGGCGCGTGCCCCGCACGCGGCGGCGAGGCGTCCACGCCCCGGTGTGACCCCTGCCGCGGGCCCGGCGACGACGCTTCGCCCGTCCCCCCTGACTTTCCCGGCGGCCGCGCCGAGCGGCCCCCGGTACCCGTGCTGCCCCGCGCGGCCCCCGTAAGCCACGGCCGGGGATCCCGGCCATGCCCTGTTCCGAATCGGAGAGGCTTTTCATGCCACGGAAGTCCACCCGCCTCACCTTCGCGGTCCTCGCGACCGGTGCGGGCGTGTTCTCCATGCTCCAGTCGCTGATCGCGCCGGCCCTGCCGACCGTCCAGCACGCCCTGCACGCCTCGCAGTCCACCGCGACCTGGGTGATGACGGCCTACCTGCTGTCCGCCTCGGTCTTCACACCGATCCTCGGCAGGGTCGGCGACCTGATCGGCAAGAAGCGCACCCTCGTCGCCGTCCTGGTGATCCTGACGTTCGGCTGCCTGCTCGCCGCGCTCGCCCCGTCCATCGGCGTGCTGATCGTCGCCCGCGTCATCCAGGGCATCGGCGGCGCGCTGTTCCCGCTCTCCTTCGGGATCATCCGGGACGAGTTCACCGCGGCCGAGGTGGGCCCCAGCATCAGCAACCTGTCCGCCGTCATCGCCGCCGGCGGCGGCGTCGGCATCGTGGCGGCCGGCCCCATCGTCTCGGCGCTCGACTACCGCTGGCTGTTCTGGCTGCCGGTCGGCGTCGTCGCGATCACCGCGCTGATCGCCTTCCGCTACGTGCCCGAGTCCCCGAGCCGGGCCGAGGGGCGGGTCAACTGGCTCGGCGCCGTCCTCCTGTCCGGCTGGCTCGTGGCCCTGCTGCTGCCGCTCAGCCAGGCCACCCGGTGGGGCTGGACCTCGGGCCGCGCGCTCGGCCTGTTCGCCGCCGCCGTCGTCCTCTTCGCCCTGTGGCTGCTCGCCGAGTCCCGCTCCCGCCACCCCCTGATCGACCTGCGCATCATGCGGCTGCGCGCGGTGTGGACCACCAACACCGCCGGCCTGCTCTTCGGCGCGGGCATGTACTCGATCTGGTCCTTCCTCCCCGGCTTCGCCCAGACCCCGGGCGCCGCGGGCTACGGCTTCGGCGCCAGCGTCACGGGGGCCGGCCTGCTGATGCTGCCGATGCTGATCGCGATGTTCCTCTCCGGCATCCTCAGCGGCCGCCTGGAGCCCGTCGTCGGAGCGAAGCACCTGCTCACGACCGGTGCCGCCCTCGGCGCCGTGGCATGCGGCTCCCTCGCGGCCTGGCACGACCAGCAGTGGCAGGTGGCCTTGGCGGCCGGCATCTTCGGCCTCGGCATCGGGCTGGCCTTCGCCTCGATGGCCAACCTGATCGTGCGCAGCGTCCCGGCCGAGCAGACCGGCGCCGCGAGCGGCATGAACGCCAACATCCGCACCATCGGCGGCTCCATCGGCGCGGCGGTCACCAGCGTCCTGGTCACCAGCCGGCTCCAGCCCTCCGGCCTCCCCTACGCCTCCGGCTACACCCACGCCTTCAGCCTGCTGGCCGTCCTGTGCCTGGCGGCGGCCCTGGCGGCACTCCTCGTCCCGGTCCACCGCGCCGCCGTCCGCCACGCGGCGGGCGGGACGGTGCCGGCCTCCGATGAGATCGCTTCGGCGAGCCCGCAGACCGTTTCGACGGGCGCCCGAGGCTGACGGGTGGCTGCGGCGGGGTCTCATAGACCCCGCCGCAGCGTTGTGTGGTTTAACCAGTCGCGAGCCGTTGGATGTATGGAGATAGCCGGGCGCGCTCCATGAGCGCCCGATATGGTTCTGACCGGCTGTCGAGGACGACGGTGGGGGCGGCACGTGACGCGGCGTTTCTTCATAGCACTGGGCAGCGGTCGTTACAGCAACCTTCCCCCTGAAGAGCAACTGCACCACGTCCCTGGCGACGTCCGTGCCATGACCCAGCTGTTTCAGGAGTTCGGCTACGAACCGGTACTCCCCGGGTTGGGCGAGTACGACGGAGCGGAGCAGATACGGCAGAAACTGCGTCACTGGTCTGCGGACATTGCACTCAGTGCGGACGACGTCGTTGTGGTGTACTTTGCGGGCCACGGCTTCGTCCATGAGCAGGACCGGCACTATCTCATGTGCTGGGACTCGTACGACGAAGATCCGGCAACGACCGCCCTGGCAACCGAGGACCTGGTCCGGATCCTGTGTCGAGGAAATCTCCGTCATCTGCTGCTGGTGCTGGACACGTGTGCGGGTGGCGCCGGTAGCGCCGAGGCAACGGCTGTAGCCCTCCAGTCGATCACCTATCGGCACGGTGCCGGCGCCTCCACTGGACTCTGGTTCCTGGCCTCCGCCCGACGGAAGGACTTCGCCGAGGACGGCGCATTCGTCTCCGCCCTGCGCACTGCCATCGAAATCACAACGGGACGGACGGGTCAGCGGCAGCAGTACCTGGATCTCACCGAACTGCTGAAGGCGGTCAACGAACTCTTCGAGGCAGACGCGCGGGGCCAACGGGCCGAGCTCGCGAGCGGGCTCGTGACCGGTCTTGCCCCCTTCCTGCCCAACTCTGGCTACCGGGAGGAACTACCGCCCCTCGGGACCGATCTGGAAGTCCAGCGCCGGGTTACCGAACGTGATTTGAGCGAGCACTTCGGACCCAGATCGCGCGGCGTCGAGTTTGAATCCGAGCAAGGGCTCTACTTCAGCGGCCGCGAACGCGTGTTGAAGGAACTGGTGAGCTGGCTGACGGCTGAGGACGACGACGGCAAGGGCCGCGTCGTCACCGGCAGTCCCGGATGCGGCAAGTCGGCCGTGCTCGGCAGGATCGTCTCCCTGTCGGACGCCGCCTACCGCGAGAGGTTCGACCTCACGGGCGTCGACCAGCAAACCGTAGTACCTGTGGACTGCGTGACGGCTGCCGTCCATGCGCGGCACAAGCGCCTGGAGGAGGTCGTCGAGCGTATCGCGGTTGCCATCGGCGTCACCGTTGACGGCACGGCTGCCCTCCTCCAGGAGTTGACCAGGCGTGGCCGTCAAGGACCGCCGATTGTTCTGGTCGTGGATGCCGTTGACGAGGCAGGATCCGACACGGCGGCGGACGCGGGTGGTCACGGGGAACCGCGGCGAATCACACGCGAACTGCTCCGTCCCATGGCCGAAATCCAAGGTGTTCGGCTTCTGGTGGGCACCCGCCACGAGCTGGTCACCCCCTTGGGGCCGACCTTCACCTGTCTGGACCTTGACGCACCCGCTTACCGGGCGGGCCATGACGACGTTCAGGGATACGTGACCAAGGTGCTCCTGGCCTCCGAGGAAGCGGACGTGCACACGCCGTACCGGGGGCGTCCAGCACTTGCCAAGACGGTCGCCGAAGCGGTCGCCACCCGGGCCGCTGGTGTTTTCCTCTATGCCAGGACGACCGCCCGCACCTTGCGGTCGGACGGTATCGCCGTCGACGTGAGCCGGGATGGCTGGGCGAATGACCTTCCCAGTGAGGTAGGCGAAGCATTCGACGACTACCTCGCTCGCTTCGGACCCGACGAACCCCGGGTGCGCCGGATGTTGCTTGCCCTGGCATTTTCGGAGGGCAAGGGGCTACCTCGCGGTCAGATCTGGACGACACTGACCTCCGAACTCTCCGGCACCAGTTGCACAGAAGAGGATGTCACGTGGGTTCTGGACGTGGCCGAGGCGTACGTCGCCGAGGTCATCGACGACGACCGGCGCTCTGTGTACCGCCTGTATCACAAGGCTCTCGCCGAACATCTTCGCAAGACCGCTGACCGACCACAGGCCGACATCCAACGATCGGTCGTGCAGGCCTTGATCAGCGTGGTACCCACCTCGGCGGAGGGCACTCAGGACTGGTTCGCAGCGCATTCATACGTCCGCCACCACCTGGCCACCCATGCCGACGCGGCTGGCCTACTCACGGGACTCGTGACTGATCCGGGCTTTCTGCTTGCCGCTGAACCTCTGGCGCTGCTGCGGGCTTTCACCTCAGTGGAGGGTGATGCATCGCGTCGTATCCGCACGGCGTTCGAACAGGTCGCACACCGGCTCACGGCCGAACGACCGTTGGGCAGCCGTGCCGCAGACTTGCAATTGTCTGCACGGCGCTGTGAGGCCAACGTTCTGGCGGACCGGATCGACGGGCTCGGCATCGTCCTCCCGTGGAGCGCACGGTGGGCGTGGTGGTCGGCCAGTGGCGCCCATCGGCTGCTCAGCGGCCACACCAAGTCAGTCAGGTGCGTCGCCATCGGCGACCTGGACGGACGGCCTATCGCCGTTACCGGGGGCGAGGACGACACTGCCCGAGTTTGGGACCTGACCACTCAACGGCAGATCGGCGACCCGCTGACGGTGGACATCGCGGTGAGCTCAGTGGCCGTCGGAGAACTGGAGGACTACACCGTCGCGCTGACAGGAAGCGTCGACGGCACGGTCAGGATCTGGGATCTGTCTGCCGGCCAGGAGTACGGCCCGCCGCTTACCGGACACACAAACAGGATCGAAGCCATCGTGATCGGCGCCCTGGGCGAACGCCCTGTCGTACTGACGGCCAGTGGTGACGGAACAGCCAGGATATGGGACCTCGGCACCCGGCGGCAGCTCGGCGGGGCCCTGGCCGCCCACAAGCGTACGGTCCGGGACGCGGCCCTTGGAACACTCGACGGCCGTCCCGTGGCAGTCACCGGTGGGGACGACAAGGCCGTCTACATCTGGGACCTCAGCGACCTGGGCACCGATGGCGATGCCCGGATCCATGGGACGCCGCTCATTGGGCCGGCCGAAGAGGTAACTGCGGTGTCGACCGGGGTGCTGGACGGCCGCACAGTGGCCCTGGTCGGCGACAGGTCCGGCATGCTCAGCCTATGGGACCTGGCAGACCGCCGGCAGTTGGGTGAGCCCGTCATGGCCCACCGATATTTTGAGCGCAGCGGAGTCGCCTCTGTTGTCATCGGGGAATTCAATGGTCGCGTCGTCGCCCTGAGCGCCGGCAGGCTGGAAGCCCGGCTGTGGGATCTGCGCACCCTCCGGCAGCTCGGTCAGCCGCTTCGTGGACATGTCGAGGACATCAGTGCGGCCGCGCTCGCCAACCGCGGCGACACTCCACTGGCGGTCACAGTGAGCGACGATCGAACGGCTCGGATCTGGGATCTCTCTTCCGACCAGCCGACTGAGGGCCATACGCACCCCGTGTATGCCGTGACCTGTGCAGAGGTTCACGGGCGGCCAATGGCTGTAACCGCCGGAGAGGACGGCACCGCCCGGGTCTGGGATCTACGGTCGCGTACACAGCTCGGCCGCGCATTGGAGGGTCACTCGGGCCCGGTGCATGCGGTGGCCTTCGGGAAGTCCAACGGTCGTTTTCTGGCAGTGACAGGCGGCGCCGACACCAAAGTCCAGCTCTGGGATCCGTTTCGGGGAACTCCCGTGAGCGCCCCCTTCCTGGGTCACACCAACGTAGTGCGCTGTGTCGCTCTGGGAACACTGCGTGGCAAGCCAATAGTGGTGAGCGGAGGCGAGGACGGGACGATCCGAATCTGGGATGTCGCCACCGGGAACCTGGCGATGCCACCGCTCGCAGGACACATCGGTGGTGTCCGGCACCTCGCGCTGCGCAGCAACGGCCATGCGCTGCAAATCTCGATTGCCACGGCACTGGATCATGCGTATCTCTGGGAAGTAGGCGCCCACGAAACGGCGCTGCCGACGGCCCCGCGCGCCCACTTCAATGTCGAAGACCTCACACTGACGGCTCGCGCGGTCGGCGTCGCCTTCCAAGACGAGCGCGCGGTAGTGGTGTCCACACGCGAAGGCAACAGCCTCCACGTGCACGACATCGAGACACACACAGCCGTCGGCAAGCCACTGCTTGGTCACACCGGCTACGTCATAGCTGCCAGCCTCGCCCGCCTGGGCAGATCGACCCTGGTGGCTTCCATCTCTTACGACGACACTACGCGCGTGTGGGACCTGGCGAGCGGCGAATCCCTGGGGCCGCCCCTCGAGGGCTTTGCCAGAATGGCCAACTCACGGGACTGTCCGGCACCGGTGTTCACACAGGTGGACGGGTGCCCCATGGCTGTCACCGCATTCTCCCGGGAGGTCCGGGTCTGGGACCTGACCGCAATGCGGCCTGTCGGAGAGCCGTTGTGCGGCGGAGGCTACCGTTTGGTCTCCGCGGACATCCTCCCGGATATCGAGGGAGGGGCCGCCGTCGTCACAGGCAGCGATGACGGAATCATCCGCACGCATGCGCTTGGGAACGGGCGGCAAATCGCCCCACACATCGCTTCGGCTGCACAGACGGTTTTTGACGTCGCGACCGCCAGACTGAACGGCAAAAACGTCCTGGTACGCAGCAGCTGGTTCGATGCCGACGTCTGGAATCTAGACTCTCATCAACGGCTGGGTAAGCGTTCCGGCACGTCATGGGGAGCGTGTCTCTGCGTCCTCCATGACAGGCCAGCCGTGATCACGGTGGGCGACGACTTCGTTCTGCACGCCTGGGACCTATATACGCAGGCACCCATATGCAAGCCGATGGCGGGGCACACCTCGCAGGTCGTGGGCCTTCGAGCAGCGGTAATTGGTACCCGCTATCTGGTGGCCAGTGCCTCGCTCGACGGCACAGTCCGCCTGTGGGACCCAGTGGCCGGCACTCCATTCGCCGATCCGATTGATGGGCACGAGATGGGCGCATCTTGTGTGGAGCTGCTCTACCTGGATCGGGACATCCTCGTCTCCGGCGCTGGTGATGGGCGATTGCGTTTGTGGGACGTGGCACGGAACTGCGATTCGGGCATCGACCTGGAGCCTTTCCCGTCAGGCGTGAGGGCACTGCGTGTCGCGGACGTCCGGGGCACCCAGGTGCTGGTAGCTGCGGACCGCTACGGACTCATGCGCGTGTGGGACACACGCTCAAGCACTTGGACTGCGGAAATTGACATAGGCAGCGGTATCAACGCCGTGGCCGTCGACGGGACGGGGGAGGTCTGCGTCGCGAGCGACATGGGGGCCGTCGCCCTGAGCATCAACATCAGCGGTCTCTCACAGGAACAGAGGGATGCATGAGTCGGATCGTGCTGGTTCACGGAATCGCCCAGCAGGTGAAGGGGCCGCAGACCCTGCTGTCCGATTGGTACCCGGCGCTCTGCGACGGACTCCACACCGCGGGCGCGGGAATCACCCTGGATGACGTTGCCATGGCCTTCTACGGTGACCTTTTCCGCCCGTCGGGACACCGCGGACTAGGGATGCCCGAACTGGACGCCTCCGACGTCGAGGACGGCCTCGAACGTGATCTGCTCATCGCCTGGTGGGAGAGGGCCGCCGCGTACGACTCGAACGTCACGGGTCCGGACGCCGCAGTGCGGACGCGTACACCGAACATCGTTCAACGGGCCCTGCACGCCCTGAGCCACTCTCGATTCTTCGCCGGTCTGAGCGAGCGCGCCCTCATCGCCGACGCCCGTCAAGTCCGCCGCTACTTCACGGAACCGGAACTCCGAGCCGAAATTCAAGGCCGTCTCGCCCAAGCAATGACCGACAGGACAGAGGTCATCGTCGCCCACTCACTCGGCACGGTGGTTGCCTACGAGACGCTGTGCGCCCACCCCGACGGCCGTGACGTCGCCCTCATTACCTTGGGCTCTCCCCTGGCCATCCCGAACTTGGTGTTCGACCGCCTCATACCTTCGCCCAGCGCCGGACGAGCCCGCTGGCCTCAACCCGTAAAGCGCTGGACAAATGTCGCCGATCAAGGTGACGTGGTCGCACTTACCAAGGCCCTGGCACCACGGTTCGGCAATCGAGTCAAAGACCTCCTGGTTCACAACGGCTCCAAGGCTCATGACGTCAGGCCCTACCTGACCTCGGCAGAAGCCGGGCGCGCCATCGCCGACGGGCTCGATGAGTCTGGATGACCCCGCCCGGGCGAGGTACACGACGCCCGCCCCGCCCGCTGTCACGATTCGCGCAGGTCCAGGTGCTCCTGCCGCCAGTGCGGGTGCCGGTCGTAGATCTCGACCCACCGGGACCAGGCCGGGTCCGCCAGCATGACGGCGAGCGCGTCCTCGGGGGTGCAGCGCCCGGGCCCGAGCACCTCCCGGGTGATGACGACGGCGACCGGCGGGCCCACCTGAGCGGCCAGCCGCCTCTGCATCCCCGCCATGCCCTCGCGCTCGTGGACGCCGCGGTACTCGGCGAGCCAGGGCGCCATCCACCACTCCCGCAGCGCGGTCCCCTGCGGCGAGCCCTCGAACGTCGAGGCCAGCGCGGCGACCAGGCGCCGGACGAGGTCGCCCGCGTCACCAGCGATCCCGGGGTACTCCCCGACGAAGTGCCGCCACTCGACGGTGTCCGTCAGCCCGGCGATCGTCTCCGCGGTGACGGGGCGCAGGGCGTGCCAGGCCTCGGCGTCCAGGAAGACGTCGCGCAGTACCTCGTGGCGCAGCCGGCAGGACTCGGCGAGCAGTACCGCGTCGTACAGGTCCTTGCCCTGCGGATGGCTGTCGCTGACCAGCCACATCAGCTTCCACGCGAGCGACAGTTCCGGGGAGACCGCGAGCACCGTGGCCTGCGGGCCGCCCTCGGAGAGGGCGGGCAGCAGAACCGGCTCCGGCGATGTGGGCAGCCGCTCGTTGAAGACGATGTCGAGCTGGACGAATCCGCCCGGCAGCCCGTCCGCCGTCCACGGCAGGACGAGGCGACGACCGGGCACGCGCTCGTACGTCCAGATGTCCTCGCCGACCGCGTCCGCGGCGGACAGCCGGACCGGACCGGAGGCGGACGCGTGCCCGGCCGCACGGGCGATGACGTCGAACATCGCCGTCGTCCGCGGCTCCTCGATCCGCCACTCCCTCGGCACGACGACGAAGTCCAGGTCGCCCGGCTCGCGCGCCGCGTCGCCGTACCACGCGCGCAGCAGCCTGCTCCCCCGCAGGACGAGATGGCCGGCCCACTCCGAATCCCCGACGGCAGCGAGGACGAGGTCCGTCGCACGGCGCCGCGCCGCCAACCAGGCCGCCTCCACCGCAGGGTCCGAGAACCGCGGATCGGCCGCCCGGTAGGCGTTGGGGAACTGCTTGAGCGCCGGGTCGAAGACCGGCCGCTGCACGGCCCGCGGATCCTGCACGGCCCGCAGCGTCAACGGCACCCCGTGCCGCAGGCGTTGCCCGTCGTCGAGCGGCGCCTGCGGCACCTCCGTGTCCTGCCACCCGAAGCCCGCCCACTCCCGGTCCACGGCGCCCTCCCCCTCTGCTCCCCGCCTGCCCCGTCTTCGTCCCAGCCTCACGACCACCGCGTCCACCCGCAACTGCGTTCCGCCGCGCTCGCCCCGTCGTCCCCGTTGTCGTACCCGCCTGCAAGAGTGCCGTCCATGACTCCTCGGACGGACCCCCTGGCGGAGCTGGACTCCGTCGCCTGGTCGGAACTGACCCACGCCTACGGCCCGGCGGACGACGTGCCCGGGCAGTTGCGCGCCTTGCGATCGCCGGAGCGGGACGAGCGGGCGAAGGCGCTCCACGAGCTGTACGGCAACGTCTTCCACCAGGGCAGCCGCTACGAGGCGTCCGCGTACGCCGTGCCGTTCCTCGTCGGGATGGCCGTGGACCCCGCGACGCCGGACCGGGCGGCGATCCTGGAGCTGGTGGGGGCCCTCGCCATCGGCTACGACGAGTCGCACCTGCCGGCCGGCGTGGACGCGGCGGCGTGGCGAAGCGAGCTGGAGGAGTTCCGGGCGCAGGATCCGGCGGAGGTGCTGGCCCGGTACGACACGTGGGTGGCGGAAGCGCCGACCGAGGGCGACCGCCGCGTCCGCGAGATGCGGCGCGCGCTCTTCGACTTCGACCGCGATGTGGCGTCCGCGGGTGCGGAACTGGCGGTCTACGACGCGGTACGCGGAGAACTCCCGCGCCTCGGCGCCCTGCTGGACGACACGGACCCGGAGGTACGGGCGATCACCGCGTACGTCCTCGCCTGGTTCCCCGAGGAGTCCGGGGGGACGGTGCCCCGGCTGGTCCGGCTGCTCGACGGGGAGGCGAACGCCTCCGTGGCGGCCTCGGCGATCGTGGCCCTGGGACTGCTCGGCGATCCGTCCCTGTCCGCACGCCTGGCCCGGTATCTCACCGACCGGGACCGGGTGCTGCGCTGGGCGGCGGCCACCGCGCTGGCCCGGCTGGGCGGTGCGGGGACCGGCCCGGACGCGGTCACCGAAGTGGTCACGGAACTCGCCCTCGCCGGGGCCGAGCCGCCCGAGCCCTGCCCGCCCGGCATCCCCTTCCACGAAGGGGACCTGCGCGGCTACGCGGCCGCGAGCCTCACGCAGCTGGCCGGCGGCGTCCCCGACACGTCCCTCGACGCCGTCGTGGACGGGATAGCCCGTACCTCGGGGCCCGCCGCCTTCGCGGTCACGCACGCCGCGCTGAGCCTGGCCTTCGGCCCCGAGCGTCCCGAGGCGCTCCCGGCCTTCGCCGATCTGCGGCCCGTGCAGCAGCGCCTCGTCCGAGTGCTCGCCGGACTGGACCAGGCCACCTGGCGCTGGGGGAACTTCCTGGGGATCGTACGGGCCTGGGGGCTGCCCGCGGAGCGTGCGGCGCTCCGCGCCTACGCCGGGCTGCCCTCCGATTGAGCCGGGCAACGATCGGTGACGCCGCGCCGAGAGGCGGGTAGCGTACGCGCAATGCGGATCCTGCATCTCTCCGACACCCATCTCGATCGCTTCGGCGCGCCACGGGCGGGCGGTGTCAACGCGAGGGAGTCGCTGCGCGGGCTGCTCAACGACCTGGAGTCCGTGCCGGACATCGACGTCATCGTCATCAGCGGCGACATCGCCGACGACGGGTCCCTGGACGCCTACATCTCGGTACGGGACATCGTGCGGGACTTCGCCCTGCGCCGCCGGGCCCCGGTGTTCTACAGCACCGGCAACCACGACGAGCGCGGCGCCTTCGCACGGGCGCTGGGCAGCGGGCACCTCCGCCCGGACGGGCGCAACCACGCCCGGGCCGTCCTCAGCTCGCCCGAGGGGGAACGGGCGGCCGTGAGCGTGGTCGACGGCTACCGCTTCGTCACCCTCGACTCGCTCGTGCCGGGCATGGGGTACGGCCTGATCGGCGCGACCCAGCTCGGCTGGCTGCGCGACGTCCTGGCCACCCCGGCCCCCAGGGGGACCGTCCTCGTCCTGCACCATCCGCCGATCGCGCTCGACGTCGAGGTGCAGCGGGCACTGGGGCTGCGCAACGCCGGGGACCTGGCGGACGCGATCCGCGGCACCGACGTGGGACTCATCCTGTGCGGCCACTTCCACCTGCAACTGTCCGGGTATCTGGAGACCGTGCCGGTGTGGGTGACCCCGGGGGTCGTCGGCCGCGTCGATCTGACCGCACCGCCCGGCACCGAGCGCGCCGTCCGCGGAGCCTCCGCCACTCTGATCCAGCTCGGCGCGCATCACGGGCCGTTGTTCCACACCCTGCACGCGCGCGACCCGAGGGTGGGCGAGACGGTGTACGAGCTCGACCAGGATCAGCTCCGTTCCGTCATCGCCGGACTGAGCCCCGACGCCTGGGCCGCGCCCGGCAGTTGATCTCCCGAGGCGCGCCGCCCTCACCACACGTCACCGGCTGGACACCCGCAGCGGCGGACGAAAGGGAGAATCCCGGGGAATTCATCCCTGTTCGAGGGCCGAGATCGCGCCATCTTTGTTCGCAACAGCAAACGGTAACTACCGTCCGCCCACGCGGCTCGCGGACGGATCCGGGGCGCCCCGGCCCACGGGCCGGGCGCGGCGTCGACCCGGAGGGCGCGCGACATCACCCGGCGGTGCGGGCGTTGACCTCGGGACACGTTCCGAGCACCTGACCGCCACGCCTCCTCCGCATCCCCGCCCGCGCGCTCGCCGTCGCGCGCCGGGGCGGCCCGCCGCGACCGGACCGCGGGTAACGCCGGGCCGGGGTGTGGCCGGAATCCGTCCGGCGCGAGCCGCCCGCCGATAGTTATTACCGGCGGGTAGTAACGTCGACTCCAGCGCGCAACACAGAGCTGGTCTGATCGACGGAACCTGCCCACGCAACGTGCACAGCCCGGCCGACCAACGGAGTTGTTGTCCGATGCCAGTCTTGGAAGCGCCGACGGACAAGCGTGTCGCCCACCGCGGCTCAGACGCCACGGTGACCTGGACCGCCAGCCTGCGGGCGGCCGAAGACGACCCCTTCTTCTTCGACCACCCCCTCGACCACCTGCCCGCGGCGCTGCTGATCGACGGCGCCGCCGAACTGGTCGAGCACGCGGCCGATCCCCGCGGCGGCGAGGCCGCCGGCCCGCGCCCCGCCGGCTGGCGGGTCCTGGCGCTGGAACTGGAGTTCGGCCGCTTCGCCGAGAAGCACCTGCCGGTGGAGCTCAGCGCCCGCCCCCTGCCCGGAGCCCCCGGCGGGTGGCGGGTCCGCGGGCTGCAGCAGGACCGTACGGTGTGCGACGGTCGGATCCACGCCGTGGCCGTACCGCCCCCGGCGTCCCGAATGCTCCCCGGGCCGCGGGCGGCGGAGGACCACGGACCGCTGCGGGCCGCCATGGTCGCCCCCGAACTGGTGCACCGGCACCGCCCCGAGAACGTCCTGCTCGCCGGCTACCGCAACCACGGCCCCGGCGGCTACAGCGCCGAACTGCTCTCCCCGCCCCGCGGCCACCATCTGCGCGCCCTCTCCGGAGGCCACGGCACGGAGCTGCGCTCGCTCACCGAACTCACCGAATCGGCACGGCAGTTCGTGACCCTGTTGGGCCACGAGTCACGCCGGGTGACCTTCGACCGCCGCTACGTCGTCGCCTCGATGCGCGCCGCCACCGCCCGCCCCGTACGGCGGGCCGAGCGCGTCCGGCTGTGGACCGACTCGCTTCCCCCGGTCTGCGGCGGCGACGTCCGCATCCGGTTCAGCGCGAGCGGCGGGCCGGTCGGGGAGGCCCGGTTCAGCGGGTACGCGCTCTCCCCGGCCGCGTACCGCAGGCTGCGCGGCACCGCCGCGGGAGGCGCACGATGAACCGGGACGCCGACGGTGCGCGGACCCGCCCCGGACCGGGCGACCGCCCCCGGCCCCGCCCGAGCTTGGAAAGCCTCTTCCCGCCCGCCCTGTTCACCGCGGGGCTGATCGCCCTCGGCTGGGCCCTGGTCCGCGAGGGCGGCCACTGGGCCGATCCCCGGCACCGCGCCCAGGCCGTCCTGATCGGCCTCTACCTCCTGTGGACCCTGCTGGAACTGCGGATCACCTTCCGCGCCGCCCCGCAGTCCAGCGGCGGTGACGACCGGGGCACCATGCAGTGGTACGGCGCCGCCCGAGGCGCCGTCGTGGCCGCCGCGCTCTTCGTGGCTCCGTGGTGGCAGGGGTGGGGCCCCGGTCAGTGGCTCGCGGCCGCCGTGTTCGTCGCCGGGGCCGCGCTGCGACTGGCGGCGGTCCACCGGCTCGGCCGCTTCTACTCGCACAAGGTGCGCACCCTCGACGACCACCAGGTCGTGCGCAGCGGCCCGTACCGGGCGGTGCGTCACCCCGCGTACAGCGGCATGGTGCTGGCGCACGCCGGCTTCGTCGGCGTCTTCGCCAGTCCGCTGAGCGTGGCCGCGCTCCTGGCGCTGCTGCTGCCGGCCGTCGTGCTGCGCATCCGCGCCGAGGAGCGGACCCTGATGGACCTGCGCGGGTACCCCGAGTACGCCCGGCACCGCAAGCGCCTGATCCCGGCGGTGTGGTGACCGTGGCCAGGAACCCCGACCGCGAGGGCGTCCTCGTCCCGCTGCTGGACGAGGCGCGGATGACCCCGGCGAACTGCGGGCACAAGTTCGCGCGGCTGGCCCGGATGCGGGCGGCCGGCCTGACCGTGCCCGCCTTCTTCGTCCTGCCCGTGGACTGGCACCGCCTCGTCACCCGGCCGCTGCGCCCGCGGATCGACGCCCTGCTGCGGGCAACGGACTTCACCGACCCCGACTCCGTACGGGCCGCGGCCGCGCGGATCCGCGAGCTGTACACCGCCGCGCCCCTGCCGCCGGACGCGGAGCGGCGCGTGCTCGCCGCTTTCGACCAGGTGATCGGCCCCGGCGCGCCGGCCGCGGTGCGCGCCTGCACGGCGGGCGTCCACGGCGAGGACTCCGCCGAGGACCCCTTCGCCGGACTCAGCGACAGCTTCCTGCAGGTCCAGCGCGGTTCGGTGGCGGACCGAGTCCGGGCCTGCTGGGCCTCCGGGTACAACGCGGAGGCCCTGATGTACCGGCACGCCCGCGGCCTGCCCGTGCACACCGGCGACACGGACGGCACGGACAACGCCGACGGCGCGGACGACGCCGACGGCATCGCGGTCGCCGTCGGCGTCCAGCGCATGGTGCCCGCGGAACGTTCCTTCGTGATGTTCACCTGCGACCCCAGGACCGGGGCCGCCGACACCCTCATCGCCGCCGGCCTGGGCCTCGGCGAGGGCGTGGTGCAGGAGCGGGTCGGCGTCGACCACTATTTCCTGCGCGGCCCGGAGCAGCGGGTGGAGCGGGTCGTGGCCGCCAAGCCCGAACGCCTCGTCCCGGACCCGGAACGCCCGGACGCCGGGCCGGTGCCGCGGCCCGTGCCGCCGGAACTGCGCGACGCCCCCGTCCTCGACGACGCGCGCGTACGGGAACTGGCCGGCCTGGGCCGTACCGTCCAGCGGCTCTTCGGCGGGCAGCCGCAGGACATCGAGGGCGCCATCAGCGCCGACGGGCGGGTCCACCTCGTCCAGTCCCGCCCGGTGGCGGTGGATCTGAGGCTGCGCCGGCTGTGGAGCAGCGCGAACATCACCGAGAGCTTCCCCGGCCCCACCACCGCGCTGACCTACTCCTTCGCGCAGAAGTTCTACCGGTCGATCTTCCACGACCTGTACCGCAGGCTGGGTGTGCCCGCCCGCACCCTCCACGACAACGAGCCGTACCTGGAGCGCATGATCGGGCTGCACCGCAACCGGATCCACTACGACCTGGACTCCTGGTACCGGCTGCACGGACAGCTGCCCGTCTTCCCGTACTTCCGGGCCTCCTGGGAGTCGATGATGGGCCTGGCCGAGGGCAGCGGCCCCGCCGCGGCGCCGGCGCCCTCCCCCGTACGGCTCGCCCGGCCGATGGCCCGGGTCGTACGGCTGATCGCCGGGCACAGCCGGGCCATGACCGCCTTCGAGGGCTGGTGGGAGGCGCTGATCGCGGGCCGCCGGGGCGCCGACTGGTCCGCCGTCGACCCGCTGGCCCGCATCCAGGACCACCGTGAGGTGTGGCGGCAGGCCGGCAACCACTGGGGCGTCACCCTCGTCAACGACTCCGTGCTCGGCACCACCACCGGGATCACGGCCAGGCTGCTGGCCCGCTGGGTGCCCCACGAGGGCCCGGGTCTCCTCAGCGATCTGCTCTGCGGCGAGGAGTCGCACCGCAGCAGCGAGGCGGTGATGTCGCTGCTGCGGCTGGCCGACGCCGTACGCCGCGACCCGCGGTTGTCCGCCGCCCTCCGCGCGGACCCGGACCCGGGCCCGGAGCTCTGGGCGGCGGTACGGGACGGCGCGTACGGCCAGGACCTCCGGGCGGCGGCGCTGGACCACCTCGACCGGTACGGCGACCGCGGCCTGCAGGAACTCAAGATGGAGCAGCCCAATCTGCGCCGCACGCCGTGGGCGGTGCTGAAGATGGCCGGAGAGTACGCGGCGACCGATCTCGACGGCCCGGCCCTGCGCGCCGCCGAACTGCGGGTGCGCGCCGCCGCCGAGGAACGCCTGGCCGCCGCGCTCGGCGACCGCTCACCCCGGCTGCGGCTGCTGCGCACGCTGCTGTCGACGGTGCGGCGCAGCATCGTCCACCGGGAGAACTCCCGTTACTTCCGCAGCGAGTTGTTCGGCTACAGCAAGGCGGTCTTCGCCTCGCTCGGCGAGGACCTGCACGCGCGTGGGGTGCTGCGCGCCCCCGGCGACGTCGTCCACCTCACCCAGGACGAGCTGTTCGGCTGGTACGACGGCAGCGGGGTCAGCGGGAACCTCCAGGCCCTGGCCGACGCGCGCCGGGCCGAGTACGAGGCCCCTGGGCCCGACCTCCCGCTGGGCTTCACCACCCTGGGTCCGGTCCGCGACCGGCTCCCCGGCGACCCGGACGCGGCCGCGGCGTCCCCGCCCGACCGGCGGGGTGACGGGGAGCTGTCCGGCCTGGGCTCCAGCAGCGGGGTGGTGCGCGGCACCGCCCGTGTCGTGCTGGACCCGCACCGGCCCGTCGAACCCTGCGAGGACATGATCCTGGTGGCCCGGGAGACCGACCCCGGCTGGCTCTTCCTGATGCTGGGGGCGAGCGGGCTGGTCGTGGAACGCGGCACCCTGCTCTCGCACACCGCGATCACCGGCCGCAAGTTCGGCATCCCGACGGTCGTCGCCGTCGCCGGCGCCACCACCGCCATCCCGGACGGCGCCCTGATCGAGTTGGACGGCTCCACCGGCCGCGTCAAAGTCCTCGCGCCGCACGCCCCGGTGGCCGCCCGTGACCACGGCAGGGGGGTGGAACGATGAGGACAGCGGCCGCACTCGCCCGGTTCACCGTCCAGGTGTTCACCCCGTACGTGTATCTCACCTACGCCGCCTTGTGGGTGCTGTCCCTGGAGGCCGCCGCCGCGGCCGCCGCCCACACCCCCTGGCACCCCGGCGCGGGCACGGCCGTGCGCTGCGCCTCGGCCGTCCTGGTGCTGTTCTACCTGCGGGTCGTGGACGAGCAGAAGGACCTCGACTACGACCGTGAGCACAACCCGGACCGCCCCCTGGTGCGGGGCACGGTCACCGTCGCCCAGCTGCGCGGCGCGATGGCAGGGGTGGCGGTGCTGCTGGTCGCGCTCAACGCGGCGCTGTCCGCGCTGTCCCTCCTCCCGCTCGCCGTCGACCTGGCGTACGCCTGGCTGCTGGTGGTGCTGGAAAGACGGTCCGCGCGGGTCCGGGACGGCCTCCTGCTCAACCTCGCCGTCACCCACCCCGTGCAGCTGCTGCTCAGCGTGTACGTGTACGTCTCCCTCACCGACTCCACCGCCGTACCGGCCCGCTGGACGGCGCTGCCGCTCCTGCTGGTCTTCGCGTGCGTCTTCCTGCACTTCGAGTTCGCCCGCAAGACCCGCTGGCGGCACGAACCCGGCTCGCGCATGTACTCCGGCGTGATCGGCCCGGTGCCGAGCGCCCTGGTGGCCCTGGGCTGGGCGGTCCTCGCCGCCGTGCTGGCCGCGGCCGTGCTGCGCGACCCCCGGGCGCTGCTGCCCTGCGCCCTGCTGGCCTTCCCCGGCGCAGCGGCGCTGCGCTTCCTGCGCCGCCGCACGGCCGCGTGGCCGGTGCCCGCGGCGATGGTCTTCGTGGTCGGCTTCCTGTCCGCCCTGCTCACCTCGGCGCTGCTGATCCAGTCCGCCGGGCCCGGAGGGATGCGATGACGACCGTCCTGCTCACCGGCGCCGCCGGTTTCGTCGGCGGCGCCGTCCACCGCCGGCTGCGGACCGAACAGCTGGAGTTGCGGCTGCTGGTCCACCGCCGGCCGCCCGGGGCGGACCGCGGCGCGCGGCTCGTCCACGGCGACCTCACCCGCCCGGACTCCCTGCGCGGCATCTGCGACGGCGTCGACACCCTGCTCCATCTCGCCGCCGCCGTCGACGAGGACGACCCCCGTGCCTGCGAACTGGTCAACGACCGGGGCACCGCGGCCCTGGTCGCCGAGGCCCGCCGCGCCGGGGTGCAGCGGATCGTCCACCTCAGCACGGCGGCCGTCTACGGCCGCGGCCCGCACCGCGGCGCGGCCGAGGACGACCTCGTGCCGGCGCCGGTCTCCGCCGTCAGCCGCTCCCGTCTGGCGGGCGAACACGCGGTCCGCGCGGCCGGAGGCGTCGTGCTGCGGCCGATGTTCGTGTACGGGCCGGGCGACCGCTGGCTGATCCCGCGGCTCGCCCGCACCCTCACCGCGCTGCCGGTCTCAGTCGACGGCGGGCGGGCCCGGCTCTCCCTGGTCGCGGTCGAGGACCTGGCGGCGGCCGTCGCCGCGCTGGCCGGGGCCGGCCGGGGGCCGGTGCCCGGCGGGGAGGTCCACCACGTCAACCACCCCGAGCCAGTCGCCGTACGGGATCTGGCCGCGGCCCTCACCGAGCACCTCGGCGTACCCGCCCCCCAGGCCGACATCGCGTACGCCGAGGCCCGCGAACTCCTCGCCGGCCGGCCCCGCGAACTGCGCCACCTCGCCCTGTTCGGCCAGGACCACCACTACGACAGCGCCCGGATCTGGCGGCGCACCGGCCATCGCCCCGGCGGCTTCGCCGCCCGCTTCGCCGCCGCCGCGCCCTGGTACCGCGCCCATCTCGCCCCGTCGGCGGCAGCGACCGCCGGCCTGTCGGAAAACGAGACGCCGTGACCCCCGCCCAGACCTCCGCCCCCGTCGCCACCGCCCGCCGCGCGCCCGCGGCCGCCGGCGCTCTGCCCCTGGTCGGGCACGGCCCGGCACTGCTGCGCCGTCCCCTGGAGTTCCTGGGCTCACTGCCCGCCGCCGGCCCGGTGGTGCGGATCCGCCTCGGCGGCCTGCCCGCGTACGTCGTCAACGACGCGGAGCTGATCCGCAGCGTGCTGGTCGGCGAGGCCGGGCGCTTCGACCAGGGCGTCCTCATCGAGAAGGTGCGCCCCCTGCTCGGCTCCGGCGTCGGCACCGCCGACGGCGCCGAGCACCGCAGGCTGCGCCGGCTGATGCAGCCCGCCTTCCACAAGGCCCGGATCGCCCGCTACGCGGCCACCATGACCGCCGTGGCCGCGGAGCGCACCGAACTGTGGGAGCCGTACGAGGTCCTGAGGGTGGACGAGGAGATGAACGAACTCGCCCTCACCACCGTGGCCAGGGCCCTGTTCTCCTCCCATCTGGGCGCGGACGCCGTCACCGAGGTGCAGCGCTCGCTGCCGCTCGTCCTCGACGAGATCCCCCGCCGCTCCATGCTCCCCGACGTCCTCCTGCGGCTGCCCACCCCCGCGAACCGGCGTTTCGACCAGGCGGTGCGCCGGCTGCGCTCCGCCACCCGGCACGTGGTGGAGGCCGCCCGCGCCGACGGCACCGACCGCGGCGACCTGCTCTCCGTCCTGTCGCTCGCGGCGGACGGGACGACCGGGGAACGGCTGACCGACGCCCAGGTCCACGACCAGCTGGTCAACATGCTCGTCGCGGGCACCGAGACCACCGGCGCCACCCTGGCCTGGATCTTCCACGAACTCGCCCGCGAGCCCGACATCGAGCGGCGCCTCCACCAGGAGACCGACCAGGTCCTCGCCGGACGCCCGGCCGTCTTCGAGGACATCCCCCGCCTCCCCTTCACCCTCCGGGTGGTCCAGGAGGCGCTGCGCCGGTACGCGCCGTGGATCATCCTTCGGCTCTCGCCGGACGAGGTGCTCCTGGGCGGGGTCCGCGTCCCGGCCGGCGCCACGGTGCTCTTCAGCCCGTACGTCCTGCACCACCAGCCGCACCTCCACGCCGACCCGCTCGCCTTCGACCCCGACCGCTGGCTCCCCGAACAGGCCGCACGGCTGCCCAAGGCCGCGTCCATCCCCTTCGGCGCGGGCAGCCGCCAGTGTCCCGGGAACGTCTTCGCCCTCACCCAGGCCGTCCTCCAGGTCGCCACCGTCGCCGCCCGCTGGCGTTTCCGCCCGGCCGACGGCACCCGTGTCCGCGAACTCGCCCGCGGCGCCGTCGTCCACCCCACCGCCATGCCGATGCGCGCCCTGCCGCGGGAGGGCACCGGGGCCCGGTGAACCGCCGGGCGCAATAATCGCCTGACCGCACGGCCCCGCGCCTGATAGCGTCGCCGTGCACGTGACCGACCGAGGAGGTGAGACCCATCAACGCTGCATCAGGCTGGGTGCTCTCCTCCCGCACGGCTGCGCGGTCCATCTGACACAGGTGGTCCCGGGAGCGCCCTCAGGCATCCCGAAAGGCACGAACCCTATGCGCTTCGTCTCGGAGACGACCTCGAACGGCGTCTCGGAACGTCTCTTCACCCTCGGCGACATCACCGGCGTGCTCTGGTCCCCCGCCGACGCCGCCGGTACCTCCGGTGACCGCCCGCTGGTGCTGCTGGCCCATGGCGGCGGGCAGCACAAGAAGGCCCCGGGCGTCGTCGCCCGCGCCCACCGTTACGTCACCGCCCTCGGCTTCTCCGCGGCCGCCATCGACGCGCCCGGACACGGCGACCGCCCGCGCACCGCGCAGGACCGCGCTGTCGCGGCACGCGTCAGGGAGGCGATCGCGGCGGGCGAGCCGGTGGCCCCACTGGTCACCGGGCACAACGCGGCACTCGCCGCGCGGGCCGTGCCCGAATGGCGGGCCGCCCTGGACGCCCTCCAGGAAGGTGACCACGTCGGCGCGGGCGGACCGGTGGGATTCTGGGGCGTGTCCCTGGGCAGCGGCATCGGCATACCGCTCGTAGCGGCCGAACCGCGAATCCGTGCCGCTGTGTTCGGACTGGTGGGCCACGAATCCCTGGCCGAAGCGGCGGCTCGGGTCACCGTCCCCGTCGAGTTCCTCCTGCAGTGGGACGACGAACTGCTGCCGCGCCCTTCGGGCCTCGCGCTCTTCGACGCCTTCGCCTCCACCGAGAAGACCCTGCACGCCAACCCGGGCGGCCACATCGGCGTGCCCGCGTTCGAGCTGGAGAGTGCGGAACGGTTCTTCGCCCGTCACCTCGTCCACGACCCCGACGCATCGCGGGCAGCCCGCTGACGCGCACGGATCGCACCGCCGCACCGAGCACGCACTCCCGACTGAGCCCCGCCGAAAGGAATCTCGCCATGCCCTTTTTCCCCGCGTACGACGGAACCAAGCTCGCCTACCACGTCCTCGGCGAGGGCCCCCCGGTGATCTGCCTGCCCGGGGGCCCGCAGGACTCCGCCTACCTCGGCGACCTCGGCGGCCTGTCCGCGCACCGGCAGCTGATCAAGCTCGATCTCCGGGGCACCGGTCTGTCCCCGATGCCGCAGGACACCGCCGCCTGCCGCTGCGACCGGCTCGTCGACGACGTGGAGGCCCTGCGCGAGCACCTCGGCCTCGAACGCGTGGACCTGCTCGCGCACTGCGCCGGGGCGAATCTGGCCGCGTTGTACGTGGGCCGCCATCCGGAACGCGTCGGCAGGCTCGCACTGATCACACCGAGCGTCAGGGCCGTCGGCCTGACGATCACCGGGGACCTCCGGCGCGAGACCGCGGTGCTCCGCCGGGACGAGTCGTGGTTCCCCGAGGCGTTCGCCGCCCTGGAGGGCATCCTCGCCGGCAGGGCCACCGCCGACAGCTGGCAGGCCGTCGCGCCGTTCTCCCACGGCCGCTGGGACGCGACGGCGCAGGCCCACCAGGCCGCCGAGGAGGCGCAGACGAACAGCGAGGTCATGGCCGCCTTCGGCGCCGACGGCGCCTTCGACCCGGACGCCACCCGCGCCGCGCTCGCCCGGTTCGCTCCGCCGGTGCTGCTGCTGGCCGGGCAGGTCGATCCCGGGGCGCCGCCCGCGACGACGGCCGAGTTCGCCGGGCTGTTCCCGGACGCCGAGCTCGTCGTCCAGCCGGGCGCCGGACACTTCCCGTGGCTCGACGACGCCGACCGGTTCGTGACAGCCGTCGCGGGTTTCCTGGGGTAGGCGGCCCTACCCTCGCCGTCGTCTCACCGGCAGGGGCAGGGGCGTCGTCTCCCTGCCCCTGCCCGGGAGGGCCGTGCCGGCCGGACACCCACTGCGGGCGCGGATATCGGTGCGCGCACGTCCCGCCGGCCGTTGCGGAACCGCCCCAGCCCCATACGTCACAGCCGTTCCGCCGGGTGGCGGGGGCGCACCAGCCATTCGATGGGGGCAGCCCGGCCACACGCCGGATGGGTTGCGGGGCCGGTCCCCGCCATGCTGGATCATGTGAGCAACGTTCCACCGGTCACAGCACCGGCGCGGCAGCCCGAGTCCCCCGCGGGGGGGGGCTCGCTCACTCGTACGTCTCCAGAACGGCTGATCGCCGTCGATGCGGCACACGCCCGCCTCATCACCTGAGCGGCGGCAGACGACTCATCACCTTTTATGACAGAACTGCTGTCGGGGGTCTCCTACCATCCGGCATCCCGCCGGGACAGGAAGTGGGTCATCCGTATGACAGTCCAATTGACGCTGCTGAGTGCCCCCGCCCGCGACGCCACCAGGGACACCGCGTTCGGTGACGGTCTCCTGAGCGCGCGCGACCGGCACGACGCAGGCGCCACGCCCGCGCGGTTCATTTCGTACTCGGTGATCTGGCGGGCCCCGTCGATCCGCTGCGCGCAGACCGCCGACGCCCTCGGGGTGAAGGCGACGCTCGAGCCCGCACTGCGCGACTTCGACTACGGGACGTGGCGCGAACGCACGGTCGGTGAGATCGCCGAAACCGACCCCGACGGACTGTCCGCCTGGCTCACGGATCCGGATGCCGCGCCGCACGGAGGCGAGTCCGTACGCCGGCTCTGCCGCCGGGCCGCGAACTGGCTGAACAGCCTGCCTCCCGGCACGGGCCCCGCGCTGGCCATCGCCGAGCCCACCTTTATCCGCGCCCTGCTCGTCCATGCCATGTCCACACCCGCGAGGGCCTTCTGGCATTTCGACGTGCCTCCCCTGTCCACCGTCTCCTTCACGTCGCGAGGTGACGGCTGGCAGGTCCGGCGCTCCCCCGCGGTGCGAGGTGCGGAAGTGGGCCGGTTCCTGCCGCCCCGGGAGCCGTCTCTCGTCCTGGACGACGCGCCGGACCTCAAGGCCGGTCGGAGTGTTCACACCCCGCCGCGCGAGGAAAGTCGCCGCTCGGCGTCGTCCCTGCACACGGCGTAGGGAAGGGCGACCGGGTCGCGGCGCTCCGCGAGGCCCTCACGGTGTCCGGCGATGGCGGGACGATCGCAGAGCACGGATCAGGATCGGCGGGCAGAGGTCCCTGGCCAGGCGGCGCGCGACGGAGGCGCGGGGTGAGAGCGCGGACGTGAGCCCCGGCGGCGGCTGGTGGCGGGAGAGCGGCGGCGCGGGGGGCTCGATGCCCGTGCCCTTGACACGGACCAGGGGCAGTCCCGCCACCTGGTCCACGGCGTGCCACAGGTCCTTGCGCGTCCTCAGCCACCGCAACAGCTCCTCACGGACCCGGTCCGGATCACCCCAGGTCCCGTAGAGCTTGGTGCCCGTGATCACGACGGGCCTGAGGCCGTCCGTCGCCACCGCCGCCCACACGGCGGCGGCGACGCCGGGGCAGTGCTCGCTGCGGAAGTCGTCGAACGCCGCGATGCCGTCCGGGAGCAGCAGCTCCCGCGTCGAGGCGATGTCGCCGGAGACGTGCTCGTACAGATGCGACGCGTCGACGTGCACGAAGCGGCAAGTGCGGGCGCCGACGTGGGAGGTGATCACCGAGGTCGGCCCCTGCACCATCGCGGGGAGCTCGTCGTGGAACGACAGATAATTGGCCTCGAATGCACGCCGCGTGAGTGTCGAATAGGCGAAGCCCATCTCGGCACTGTTGGGACCGTCCATGGCCGGGGAATCCCACAGGTCGCAGACCGTGAATCGCTCGCCTTCCAGGAGGTAGTTCCCCATGAAGATGGCGCTCTTTCCCATATAGGCGCCGAGCTCCAGCAGGTCACCCCGCTGTTCCCCATCGGTCCGCCGCCTCAGGAACCAGTCGAACAGCAACTGGTCCACCGGCCAGAACCATCCCTTGACGTCCGCGAACCGCTGCGGCCTTGGAATTCCGTCCGCGACTTCTCCCGAATGCGGCATGAACTGCTCCCCTGGAGAGATGGTCCACCGGCCTGCACGTGAGGATATCGATCGCCGGCCGGCATCGCGGGACGCCGCTTCGCGACGCCGGCTCGCCATCCGGGCGAAACATCCGCGGCGCTTTTCCGCATTTCTCGATTCCTGGCCGCCTTGGCCTCCGGGGCGGCCCGTCGTCATGAGTGCCGGGCGTCCGGCCGCGATCAGGGGACCCGCCTTGACCTCAAGGACGGTCGAGGTTCTACGGTCGTCGCATGAGCATGGAGACCACGGCCTGGACCCAGCTGCACAGCGTCATGAACGCCACGCAGGACCGCCGCCCCCTGTCCCGCCACACCCTGCGCCGCGTCGCGGCCTTCGCCCGGCCGCACCGCCGCCGCATGACCGAGTTCGTACTGCTCAGCGTGGTGACCGCGCTGCTCGCCGTGGCGACCCCGGTCCTCGCGGGCCGGGTCGTCGACGCCATCGTCTCCGGCCGCGACTCCGGACGGGTCACCACGCTGGCCGTGCTCATCGCCGTGATCGCCCTCGCCGAGGCCGGTCTCGGGCTCGTGAACCGCTGGCTGTCGGCGAACCTCGGCGAGGGCCTCATCCTCGACCTGCGCACCGCCGTGTTCGACCACGTCCAGCGCATGCCCGTCGCCTTCTTCACCCGCACCCGCACCGGGGCCCTGGTCAGCCGCCTCAACAACGACGTGATCGGCGCCCAGCGCGCCTTCAGCAACACGCTGTCCGGAGTCGTCGGCAACCTCGTCACCCTGCTGCTGACCCTCGGCGTCATGCTCACCCTGTCCTGGCAGATCACCCTGCTCGCCCTCGTCCTCCTGCCGGTCTTCGTCGTACCGGCACGCCGCACCGGCACCCGCATGGCCCGCCTCCAGCGGGAGGCCGCGGCCCACAACGCCGCCATGGGCACGCAGATGACCGAGCGGTTCTCCGCACCCGGCGCCACCCTGGTCAAGCTCTTCGGCCGGCCCGACGACGAGTCCGCCCAGTTCGCCGAGCGCGCCCGCCGGGTGCGGGACATCGGCGTACGGACCGCCATGGCGCAGTCGGCGTTCATCACGGCCCTCACCCTCGTCTCCGCCCTCGCCCTGGCGCTCGTCTACGGAGTGGGCGGCCACTTCGCCCTCACCGGCACCCTGGAGGCCGGCTCGGTCGTCACGCTCGCCCTGCTCCTCACCCGCCTCTACGCGCCCCTGACCGCGCTGGCGGGCGCCCGCGTCGACATCATGAGCGCCCTGGTCAGCTTCGAGCGGGTCTTCGAGGTCCTCGACCTGAAGCCGCTCATCGCCGACAAGCCGGACGCCGCCCAGGTGCCGGACGGCCCGGTCGCCGTCGAGTTCGACGGCGTCCGCTTCGGCTACCCGGCCGCCGACAAGGTGTCGCTCGCCTCGCTGGAGGAGGTCGCGAGCCTCGACACCCGCGCGGGCGGCGAGGTCCTCCACGGGATCTCGTTCCGGGCCGAGGCCGGCCACACGGTGGCGCTGGTGGGCTCGTCGGGCGCGGGCAAGTCGACCATCGCCCAGCTCCTGCCGCGCCTGTACGACGTCGACGAGGGCGCCGTCCGCCTCGGCGGCACGGACGTCCGCGACCTGTCGGCGGCCTCCGTCCGCGCGACCGTCGGCATGGTCACCCAGGACGGCCACCTCTTCCACGACTCGATCCGCGCCAACCTCCTGCTCGCCCGGCCGGACGCCGCGGACGACGAGCTGTGGGAGGTCCTGCGCCGCGCCCGCCTCGACGGCCTGGTCGCCGAGCTCCCCGACGGCCTCGACACCGTCGTGGGCGAACGCGGCTACCGGCTCTCCGGCGGCGAGCGCCAGCGCATGACCATCGCCCGCCTGCTCCTGGCCGGGCAGCGCGTCGTCATCCTCGACGAGGCCACCGCCCACCTGGACAGCACCTCCGAAGCCGCCGTCCAGGAAGCCCTCGCCGAGGCCCTGGAGAACCGCACCGCGGTGGTCATCGCCCACCGCCTCTCGACGGTGCGCGCCGCCGACCTGATCCTCGTCGTCGAGGACGGCCGGATCGTGGAACGCGGCACGCACACCGAACTGCTGGCCGCGGACGGCCGGTACACCGAGCTCTACCGCACCCAGTTCCGCGCGGACGACGACGCGGAGCCCGCCGGGGTCGCCTGAAACCCCTGAAGCGCCCGACCAACGCGCCGTCGTCCGCACCCGATGTCACGTCAAGGCCACAGATCTCGACGTCCCGGCCCGCCACATACATCCCGGTGGTAACTTCCAGCGGCCAGTTGACCTTGCCTTTGCGGCATCCAGGGGGATTCACGATGAGCACTCCGCCGCTGCCCGGCAACAACCCGTACTCCCAGCCGCCCGGGGCTCCCCACGGTCCGCCCCAGGGCGGCAACCCGTACAGCCACCGCACGGCCCCGGTCCCGGACCGCCGTGTGAGCGTCAGGGGCATCCTCCGCGGAATCGTCACCGTCGCCGTGATCGCGGTGGTCGCGTACGGGGGCTACGAAGTCTGGTTCGCGGGCGCGGCGACCGCCGAGGCGGGCGACTGCCTGCACGCCGGCAACCCGACGGCAACCGGCCTCGTCGCCGCCGGCGACCCGGAGTTCGAGATCGTGGACTGCGGCGCCCCCGAGGCCCAGTTCAAGGTCGTCAGCAGGGTCTCCGGCACTGACGGAACCTGCGACGACCCGTACAGGCGCTACGCCCAGGGCGGCGCCGGCCGGGACTTCACGCTCTGCCTCGATTCCCTGAATTGACGGCTCCCGCCTGCGGCCGGTCACCCGACCGGCCGCAGGCGGTGACGTCGCGTCAGAGAGCGCGTACCGTTGCCGGGATGCGGATCCTTCACATATCCGACATCCACATCGGCCCCCACGACGCGCCCGACTCCCGCGGGATCAACGCCAGGGAGTCCCTGCGCCGCATGCTCACCGACCTGGCCGCCGTCCCCGGAGTCGACGCCGTCGTCGTCAGCGGGGACGTCGCCGACGACGGCTCGCCGGAGGCGTACACCGCGGCACGCGAGATGGTGCGGGAGTTCGCCCGGCGCAAACGGGCCCCGGTGATCTTCTGCACCGGCAACCACGACGAGCGCGGCGCCTTCGCCAAGGTGCTGGGCAGCGGGCATCTCGACGCGGACGGAGACGACCTGGCCGCGGCGGTCGCCCACTCCCCGCAGGGCGAGCGGGCGGCCGCCAGCATCATCGGCGGCCACCGCTTCATCACGCTCGACTCACTCGTCCCCGGCCAGGTGTACGGCCGGGTCGGCGCCCGCCAGCTCGACTGGCTCCGCGCGGTGCTGGCCGTACCCGCGCCCCGCGGCTCCGTCGTGGTCCTCCACCACCCGCCGATCACCCTCGACGTCGAGATCCAGCAGGCCCTGGGGCTGCAGAACAGCGCGGAGCTGGCGGACGCGGTACGCGGCACGGATGTGCGGCTCATCCTGTGCGGCCACTTCCACCTCCAGCTCTTCGGCCACCTCGCGTCGATCCCGGTCTGGGTCACCGCTGGGGTGCTCAGCCGCATCGACCTCACCGCGCCACCGGGGACCGAGCGGGCCGTCCGCGGGGCCTCGGCGACCCTCGTCGACCTCGACGGTCCCCACGCCCCGCTGTTCCACGTCCTCCACGCACGCGACCCGCGGGCGGGCGAGACCGTGTACGAGCTCGACCACGAACAGCTCCGCTCGGTCATCGACCGGCTGGGACCCGGCGCCTGATCACTCGCACCGCCCTCGCACCGCGCCGACGACTCCGTACGAAGGCCGGCAAGTCGCAGGGGCTGGGTGCCATCATCTGTAGGCGGTTCGTAGCAGCAGTCGAGGGGGATCTCTGTGACACGCCTCATCAGCTTTCGTACGGCGGACGGCGGCGAAGCCGTGGTGGAGATAGACGATGACGAGCCGGGAGTGGTCGCGGTCTCACGGGCCGGGGACGCCATCGCGCAGGCAACCGGTTCGCTGGAGGCCGGGCTGGACCGGATCCGGGCAGTGGCCGAAACCACACTCAACCGGCTGATCGCGCTGCCCCAGCCACCGCAGGAGGTCAGCGTCGAATTCGGTGTGCGTTTCAATGCCAAAGCGGGGGCCGTCATCGCCCACACCGAAGGGGAAGGGCATCTCAAGGTCGCCATGGTGTGGCGGCGCGGGGCACCCTGATCGCCCTGCCCCCGCCTACACTTGGCCCAACGGGTGCAAGGGACAACGGTGACGCTCGGGGGAGACGATCGCTGTGGGGCCTGAACGAGGTCAGGTTCGCGTGCTGTCCACGGACGGCGCGTCGTGGGGGGCCGGTGTCTTGGTGGCGCCCAAGGAATCCGCGGCGGCCGGGGTCCACGTGCTGACGTGTGCCCACGTGGTCGATGCAGCCGTCGGCGGCCCTTCCGGAGGCACACTTGTCGTCGACCTGCCGGGACGCGACTGGGCCGCGTCCGCTCATCCGCTGCCCGCTGCCTGGTCTCCCGCCCCGCCGTACGGCGACATCGATCCGGGCGCCTCCCTCACAGACAGCGCGGACTTCGCGGTGCTCGCCCTGGAGGACGGCCACCCCCCACTCCCGCGCGGTTGCGGCCCCCTGCCCCTGGCCCCAGGCGCAGCCCTCCGCGGTCGACGTGTCGCAATCATCGGCTACCCGCGCGACGCCCCCGCCGGCCTCATTGCCACGGCCCGGATCACCGGGACGGGCGGGCCGTGTCCGGAGTGGGTCCAGCTCGACGGAGTGCGGACCACCGGCGCCGTGGTGCAACGCGGGTTCAGCGGGGCCGCCGTCTGGGACCCGGACGGAGCCCGTGTGATCGGGATCGTCACGGCCGCCCACACCGACCGTGGCGCGAAGGTCGCGTGGATGCTCCCCGTCGACACCGCCATCCGTCTGTGGCCACCGCTCTCGGGCGCCGCCCGGCTCCCGACATCCCGTACCTGCACGCCGCCATCGCTGACCCAGCAGTACGAACTCGCCGACGCACTTCTCGACGTACCGCAAATCGGTTACGACTCCGGTCGAACCCTGCGTGACGCCCTCCCCGCGTCGGTTCGCCGCGGCATCCGTGACCATCCATGGCCCCGCCAGCAACTCCAGGCGGTGGTCCAGGCATGCACCGACCACTCCGACGGATGTCCGGCACTGCGCGCGGCGCTGCGCACTCTGGGGGGCGATTCGGTGTCAGCGCTCGCGGCTGCGGGAATCCTTGAGCGGATCTGCTGCGCGGACAGGTCGGAAGCGGGGGGTGGTCGATGACGGTCGCGGAACGGGTGCCGCCGAGGTATCTGGTCGATGCGGTGGTGGAAGTCGGCTGCCTGCGCGACACCGAGATACTGCGTCAGATCGTCCACCGTCTGTGTCCGCAACTGGGCCCGTCCTTGGACAGCACGGCGGGAACGTCCCAACGCGGTCTCGTTTTCAGAATCATGGAAGAGCTCTCGGTCGAACCCGCGGGAATCGCCAGGCTGGTGGAATCCCTGGAGATACGCGAGGGGAACTCGCTCTCGATACGGAAGCTCAAGGTGGCCACCGCGGCCTGGGAGGTCGAGCTTCTGGACGACGAGAGCTGGGAACAGCTCTTCGAGCTGCTCGATGGCATCCGGATACCCGATCTGGACCGGCGGTATGCGACGTTCCTTCACACTCTGGGACGGTTCGCGGCACCGGTCCCCTGTACCGAACCATGGACGGTCTTCCTGCACGCGGCAACGCTCAACGCCAGGCCAGGGGATCAACTGCCCTGTTTCCAGGTGCTGCAGCAGCTGCTCGCACTGGGCGCGGACGGTGAACGGCAGCAGCGCATCATGGACTGGGCCGAGGAGCACGACCCGTACCGGCCGACCGGAGGACGGCAGGCCGAGCAGGCTTCCGTACCGGCTGAGAGTCCTCCGGTGTCCCGAGGTACCGATGCCTGGGACCCCTCCGACTATCTGATCATCCAGCTTCGCCCGCTGCTCGACCTGGACCCCGTGTCCGGACGCGATACCCTCCTGAGCCACTGGTTGCGCGTGCACCCGGGGGATCGGATCAAGGGGGAGGACTCGCGGATCAGCCTGCGCGACGCCGAGCGGGAGGTGGCCACCTTGGTCTTCGAGGCGGAGAGCGACATCGCCTACCGCAGGACCGAGTTGGCGTTGGAGTTCGTGCTCCCCAGGGATCTTCTGGACCTGAGTGTGGAACGATGGCGCAAGACTTCATTCCAAGGGGTGGGCGGGGTGCTGGGGGAGGATCACCACGTCGTCGTTCGCAGTCTCGACCGACTGGGCCGACGCGATCTCCACGGCCGCTGGGGCCGGAGGTGGGATGCCTTTGCGCACGGCCGTGCGGGCCGTGTCCACTGGTTCCCCGAGGACGGCAGGTCGCATCTCCTGTCGGAGCCTCCGCCCGCTGTGGTGGTCCTCAGCAAACCCCCCACCGGCGCACGAGACGAACCGGGGGCGCGCGGAAGCCAGGACGAGCTGGTGGAAGCGCTGAGAGCCGGGGTCCCCGTCGTCCTCTGGGACCGGAGAGGCCACGGCGACGAGGCGTTCCTGGCCGCATTGCGGTCCCTGCTGGACCGGCACGACCCCCGCGGGTTACCCGGTGTGGTGAAGGCGTTGCGCATCGCAGCCGTCGACAGCGATCCTGAGAACGATGTGTTGGTCGGCCGCCATGTCGCTCTGCTCTGGGATGATCCGAACCGGATGCCCATCGCGCCAGTGGGCACGTCGACGGTTCCTCCCACAGATGGGGAGGAGAGTTCGTGACTCGCCCGGACGATGACGCTGTGCCCGTTCACGGTCCCAATAACGGGCAACCGCCACGCTGGTGGATCTACCGCGGGACGGGCCAGCCGCTGCAGGACACCAGCCTGGCCGCGCTCCTGCCCCCTCCTCCTTCCTGGAGGACCTTCGGCGGCGGTCCGGTCCTTCCGCCACCGCCGGCCGACAACGCCGAGATCACTCGCCGGCTGGGCACGCACCATGCCCCGGTGCGGAGATTCCCAGGTTTCGCCGATCACGAAGCGGACATGGTGAACACCGCTCTCCTTCTGCGCCGCCCACTGCTGGTGTCGGGGCGCCCCGGAACGGGCAAGTCCAGCCTCGCGTATCGCATAAGCCGGGAATTGCGCCTCGGACGGGTCCTGCGCTGGCACATCACCAGCCGCACGACCCTCCAGCAGGGCCTCTACGAATACGACGCGATCGGTCGCATCCAGGACACGGCGGCGCTCAGGGCCGCCGCAGGCGACGACCCGTCCGCCGCCGAGCGCTCCGCACCGCTCGGTGTGGGCGACTACATCCAGTTGGGCCCTGTGGGCACGGCGCTGCTTCCGTACGCCGCGCCCCGGGTGCTGCTGATCGACGAGCTGGACAAAAGCGACCTGGACCTGGCGAACGACCTACTCAGCATTTTCGAAGAGGGTTCCTACGCGATTCCGGAACTGCTCCGGGCCCGCCGCAGGCATCCGTCGGTGAAGGTCCTGACCGACGACCCCGACGGCGAGGCCGAGATCACCGGGGGAACGGTCACGTGCAACGCCTTCCCCATGGTGATCATGAC
The DNA here is from genome assembly GCF_053598835.1 of Streptomyces sp. NPDC001070. Lineage (NCBI taxonomy): Bacteria > Bacillati > Actinomycetota > Actinomycetes > Kitasatosporales > Streptomycetaceae > Streptomyces > Streptomyces sp. NPDC001070. The sequence continues at coordinate 64,272 of NZ_JBSFLB010000013.1, read as the reverse complement.
ATCGAACAGCGAGAGGGAGTTCCCGCCCGCGTTCCTGCGCAGGTGCCTCCTGCTGGACATGCCGGAACCCGACGAGGGCGATCTCGCGGACATGCTCACCGCGCACTTCGGCGAGGTCGCCGCACAGTGGGGTGATGAACTGATCCCGCGGTTCCTCGAAAGGAGCCGTCAACGCGGCGGACTTTCCAACGATCAACTGCTGAACTCACTCCACCTGGCCATGTCGGCTCGTGCTGCGGACCCGGCGGCCCCGCTCCCTGAATTCGGCAAGACGGTATGGCACGGGCTCCACGGGCCGGACCCGGGAACGGGCACCACGTGACCGGCCGTGAGGATGGGCCGTCGCCCCGCCCGTCCCGGCAGGAGCTGCTGGACGCGCTGTATCTGGCCGCGTGGAGGGACGCTGCGGCTCCCTACCCGTACCTGGACTGGAACGCGGGGCGCTCCCCCGAGGGCCACTCTTCGCAACCGGACCAGCACACTCCCCCACAAGATCGGCCTCCCGGGGCCCCTCGGCACGCGGAAGTGCCCGATGACGCCGGAGCGTCTCCCGTCCCCGCCGATTCCCGCGACGCCGCCGTGCACGCCGTGAACGGCAGTCACCGCACTCCCCCGACCACACGGCTCGAACCGGGAGCTCATACGGCAGCCGAATGGCGCTGGGAAGCGACGGGTCCCGAGGCTCCCGTCCAGGCCGCCTCCTTCTGGGCCGCCGCACCCCGGCAGGGTCCGAAACCGGGCAGCCGGCCCACCACTCCGGCGCTGTTCGGGGATCTCGCCCTCGCGCGGTCCTTGCGTCCGCTGCGATTGTGGCGCCCCTCTGCCACTGCCTGGGCGGTGGACGAGGCCGCCACAGCGGAACGCGCCGCGGCCGACGGGCTGTGGCTGCCGGTCTGTCATCCTTCCAAGGAACGCAGGCTCGAGTTACGCCTGTTGGTGGACGACCATCCGTCGCTCGCCCTGTGGCAGGACACCGTCCGCCGGCTCCGCCAGTTGTTCGAGCAGACGGCGGCCTTCCGCACCATCACCGTGTCCCGCGTCGGCATCGCGGAACAGGGCGCACGCATACGCGGGCTGGGAGCGACCGCACGTCGCAGCGCGTCCGGCCCGGACTGCGTGGTGCTCGTCGTCACAGACGCCGTGTCCCCGTGCTGGCGCAACGGCGACGCCGCGGCGTTCCTCTACTCGGTGGCCCGCTCCTCACCGACCGCCGTCCTCAGCGTGATGCCGCAGGAAGTGTGGGATTCGACCCTCCCCACAGCCGTGCGGGTGGAGCTCTCCGTCCCGGCGGCAGTCGCCCCCAACCGGCAGATCGGGATGCGCCGCGTCGGGGCGAGTTCGTCGGCACTGGGCGATCCACCTCACCCGAATGCCACGCGCCCCGTGGCCGTGCCACTTTTGGAACTGACCCCGGGTTCCCTCGGGCGCTGGGCACGGCTGATCGCCTCGCCGGGCGGCCGTCACACCGTGGCCGCGCTACTCACCGGCATCAACGGCGACCTCGAGGCCCGGACCGATCAGCAGGTCTCGCTGCCGGAACCCCTGCCCGGCAGAGCCCGCGAGACCGTCAGCCGATTCATGGCCAAGGCATCCCCCACCGCTTTCACGCTGGCCCGCCGACTGGCCGCCGCTCCGCTCAACCTCCCCGTCATGCGAATGGTGCAGCGGATGCTGCCTGAGGCGAAGACCTGGAACCTCGCGGAAATCATGATGTTCGGCCTGCTCCGGCGCGTGCGCGAGGATTACGACGCGGAAGACGCCCAGAGGGTTTCCTTCGATTTCGCAGCGGGGGTCAGACAGGAGCTTCTCGCTCTGGGCACGCGTGCGGAGACACTCGGCGTCCTTCGGCATGTCTCCGCGCATCTGGGACCACGGCTCGCGTCGGCCATCGCCGGAGGGGAGGCCTTGGTGGCTTGGCAGAGCGACGCGCCTGACCCCCCACCACTGACGGACCAGACAAGGCCGTTCGTCAGACATCTACGCACCGCGCTCTCCGCCGTCTCCGGCCCGTATCAAGTTCGCGCAGACCGGTTGGAACATCTGCTCGGCGAGGAACGCGGTTCACCCAAACATCCCCTACCAGCAAATATGACGCCGAGTGATCCCTCGGATACGCTTGAGCAGCGCGTGCCGCGGCCCGCCGCTGTGACGCCTCCGCAGGAGTCGCCCTCGCCAGCAGTCCCAGGAGGTTCCGTGTCGTCCCCCGTGAAGCAGTCCGCAGGCCCGCTGAGCGCTCAGCCGCAGACTGCCCCGCCCAACCCGAGGCGGATCGGCGCGAATCTGCCGCTGCGCAACAGGAACTTCACGGGCCGCGAGGAACAACTCACCAAGCTCCGCCAACGGCTGGCCACCGGAATAACCACTGCGGTACTGCCCGAGGCACTGCACGGCATGGGAGGCGTCGGAAAGTCCCAGATCGCCATCGAATACGTGTACCGCTACGGCAGGGATTACGAGCTCATCTGGTGGATTCCCTCCGAGCAGACCAACCTGATTGTGCAATCCCTCATCGAACTCGGGGAACACATGGGGTTGCGGGCTGGCGCCGACCGAAGCGCCGTACCTGCCGTCCTGGAAGCACTTCGCGTGGGCCAACCCTACTCGAACTGGCTCCTGGTCTTCGACAACGCGGAAAACCCGCACGAGGTTCGGCAATTCTTCCCCCATGACGGTCCGGGGCGCGTCATGGTAACTTCCCGTAACTCCCAATGGTCGACTTTGGCCAGCTCACTAGAGGTCGATGTGTTCACACGTTCGGAAAGCGTCGCGCTGATCAAGCGACGCAGTCCGCAGATTCCCGACGAGGCCGCCGACCGGCTGGCCGATGCCCTCGGCGACCTGCCGCTCGCCGTGGAACAGGCGGCCGTGTGGCTCGCCGAGACGGGAATGCCCGCCCACCAGTACCTGGACCTCTTCGAGACCAAGTGCTCGGAGCTGCTGGAGCTGGCGCCCCCCGCCGACTACGACCTCCCCGTGGCGGCGGCGTGGAACGTGTCTCTCGACCGTCTGAGTGAAGACCATCCGGCCGCGCTGCAATTGCTCCAGATCTGCGCCTTCTTCGCCCCCGAACCGATTTCCCGAGGCTTCTTCGAGGCGGTGCGCGGCGTGGCGGCTCCCCCCGAACTGAGCAGCGCCCTGGACGACCCCATCAAGCTCTCGCACGCGGTACGGGAGATCGGCCGGTACGCCCTGGCGCGAATCGATCACCGTAATTCCACCATTCAGGTTCACCGTCTTGTGCAGCGGGTTCTCGTCGAGCAGATGAATCCCCAAGAGCGCATCCGGATGCGCCACTGCGCCCACGAGATCCTCGCCAACGCCGACCCCAGAAATCCGGGACTCCCCGAGGCCTGGCCCCGCTACTCGGCCCTGTTGCCACACGTACGGGCAACCGGGATGGTGGAATGCGAGGACGACGGCTGGGCCCGTCATCTCGTCCTCAACGAGGCACGTTTCCTCCAGGAACGCAGCGACTACGTGGAGGCGCTGAACGTCGCCGACGAGGCCGCGGCCATCTGGCGCCGCATGCTGGGAGACGACAACGAGCAAGTGATCGCGGTGGACCAGGTCCGGGCGCTTGCGCTGCGCTGGCAGAACCGCTACACCGAGGCGTACGACCTCCAGGCCGAACTGGTGGATCGATGCCGGCGTGTGCTGGGTGAGCGGAACGAGACGACACAGCGGGCGTTGAGCGTGCTGGCGATCCTGCTCCGCCTGCGGGGCGACTTCTACCGTGCCCGGGAGCTGGACCAGCAGGCGTTCGAAACGACGCACCGCGAACTCGGCGCCGACGACCCGGGCACCCTGCAGTCCGCCCACAACTACGCGGTCAGCCTCCGCCTCGCGGGAGACTTCGCGGAGGCGTACCGACTGGACGAGGACACCTACGAGCGACGGGTCGAAGTGCTCGGGGACGATCACCTCGCGACCCTCAGCAGCCGCTACCAGATGGCCCTCGACCTCCAGGAACTCGGCCGCGGTGACGAAGCGCGGACGCTGCTGGCCAACCTGAGGGAGCTGGCGCTGGCACGTCTTGGCCCGGAACACGACATGACCATCCGGGCCACTCGTGAACTCGCGGTCACCCTGCGCAAACTGGGCGACCACCAGGCAGCCCTGGACCTCTCCGGCATGGCGCTGAAAGTGCTCCGCGAAAAGGCGGGGGAAGATTCGCTGGAAACGGTGCGGGCCTCACTGAACCACGCGACCGACCTACGTCAGACCGGCAGCCTCGACAAAGCCGCGGAACTCGGCCGGGCCGCCATGGAGAGGTGCCAGGCGCTCCTCGGCGCGGAGCACCCGCACACGTACGCCACCGCCACCAACCTCGCGGTCACCCTGCGACTGCTGGGCCACGTCTCCGAAGCCCATGATCTGGACCACGCGGCGGTGGACGGCCTCAGCAGGGTTCTCAGCCCGGACCACCCGCGCACGCTCCTGGCCCGGACCAATCTGGCCAGTGACCACTTCGCTGTCGGGGAATTCGAAGAAGCGCGCGCAATGGATACCGGGCTCCTGGACCTCAGCACCGAATCACGCGGCGGGAGCCACCCCGCGACCCTGGCCATCATGGTGAACCTGTCGTACGACCTCGAGAGCCTTGGCGAGTCCCAGAAGGCGGAGGAGTTGCACGACCGGGCCCTGGCCCTCTTCCGCACCGTCCACGGGCCGGAGCACCAGGCCACCATCGACGCGGAGAACTCCAAGCGGGCCAACTGCGACATCGACCTGCTCGGCGTCTGATTCCCTAGCCCCCGAGACGGATACCGAGCCATTCCGCGAGTTCCTCCGGTCCCGGAAGCATCACTTCGCGGCGCAGCAGGGCGGCGTGGAGCGCCAGGACGAGTTCCGGGCGCTCCACCAGAAGGGTTTCGGGGACTTCCGCCGCCAGCCCGATGCCGATCCACGCGGCGGCAGTGGGAACCGCCGTGCGATAGCCGGCCGCCGCCTCTTTGTGCTCCTCCGCCACCAGGGCCGCGTCGGCGGCTGAGGCCCGTGGGATGCCCTGCGGATGCACGGCGCCCGCCTCGATGTCGGCACGGATCTTCGAGAACGCGTTGGGGTCCGCGAGCCGCAGACGCGCGAGCCAGGTTGTGGCGTTGCCGCGGGCTACGGACGGCCGAGCGGCGGCCATGCGAGCCGCCGGCAGGACGGCGGGCGGGGGCCGGCCGCTCAACCAGCGTTGCGCCAGTGCGTCGGCACTGGGCTCGTCCACGGCCAGGTTCGCCACGCGCCACGTGGCCCGCGTGTCACGGCAGCATAATTCCGCCAGCCGCGCGGGCAGTCCCCGTACGGGTTCCTCCCACCATTCGGCGACCGACTCCGTCAGAGCGGTGACGATCCGGCCACCGGCCTCCGTCAGGCCGGCCGCGTTGTGCAGAGCCACCAGGGCCGTGTGCAACTGCCACCGGTGAACGGCGAATTCGAAGTCCGCCCGCTGGTCGCCCGCTCGTCGCCGCTGACGCCAGAACGCCGTCACGCCGGCGAACGCGTGCGCCCCGTAGAGCAGTCCGCGCAACGGACGCGGGTCCTCCCGCCAGGGAGCGAAGTACAGGGGTTCAGGGCCCTCACGTGCCGGAACGAAGAGCGGCGTCAGATCCCCGAGGGCCGTCAAGAGCTGGTGCCGCGCCTCGTGGACGAGTGTGACCGCCATGGAGGGCACGTCGGAACTGAAAGACATGGTGATGGCCCCGTAGGCGTCCGGGACGGACGCGCTGATGACCTGCAGCTCGCGGGCACCTTCGACAGGGACCACGGAGCGCACCGTCGCGGCCACCGTCCGGTACACCCTCGTGTCGGTGTGCTGCAGCAGCTCGTAGGCCCGGCGGAACTGAGAGCGCCACCCCTCGACCGAAGAGGTGGAGAGGCCCGTCGCGTCGCGCAACGTTCGGAAGTCCCGAAAGGGCGAGAGATGGTCCAGAACGGCCGGTCGAGCCGATCCTGTGGCCGCGACGCCGATCTCGGGCAGGGGCGACCACCCCTCGGCGGGCGTCATGACGTCCTCGGGCATGCGTACGGAACCGCTGTCCCCGTAGACCACCGTCCCTTCCCGCCCGCACTCCACACCCACGACCGCCCAGTCCCCGCGCCCCACGGTCCCGGTCAGCCCGAGGGACGGCAGCCACAGCCGCCCGCCGCGGGCGGGCACGCGCAGCGAGCACCGCACGTCGGCCCGGATGGCGGCGGCCGCGGCAAGGGAACCCAGCATCGTCGCCCCTGCCCATGACGGCGCGTCCGAAGGGGCGGAGACCACACCGTGTGCGAGTTGCCTCAGCAGCTGGAAGGCCCAGGCGCCCACGGCCGGATCCTCGAGGACGGCCTCCACCGCGGCCGGATCGCGTCGTTGTACGGCACCGAGCACCGCCCACGCGGCGGCGGGACGAGTCGGAGGCGTCCCGTGCGGCCATCCGCCCTCAGGGTGTCCCGCGAGCTCGAGGATCGCCTTGAGCGCCAGGAGCAGCCGGCTTCGCTGAGCCGACCGCAGCAGGGCGAGGTCCGCCTCACCCAGGTCGCCGACGGCAACTCCGACGAGCGTACGCTGGTTGATCCGATAGGCCTCAGGCGTGATCAAAAGTCATGGACGGACGCGCAAGGCCCTTCATCGGGCACCGCCGCACATGGCCGCCATGCTGCCCTCGCACAGCGGGGCAGCAGTATGGGCCAACTGACCCTGCAGTACCGCGAGTGCGCGGGAAAGGCCACGCACCTCATCGAACTCGTCCAAGGATATGCCCGACAGGTCGATGAGTGCCGACTGCAGGCCCTCGACGCTTCCCTCCGTGTACGTCATGCCCCCATGGTGACCGAAGTGTGTCCTCTGGGGAAGACCCACTCCCGCGGGTGCCGGTACCATGCTCCCCGCTCTCGATCGGAAACCCCACGTTCCCCATCGCAGCGCGGCGCATCGTGGCTCTGATCGACCGACCGGTCGCCGCCGGCCCGTGGCCGGGTGTCAGGCTCGACGATTCGTCCCACCGTCGGCGTCCTCAGCCGTATCGGCCTCTCCGTCCCGCCCGGGACCGAGCCGTGGGCGGGCAAGACGTGTGCGAACTCGCCCGCCACCGGCTCAGATCAGGGGGCGGCGACGACCCTGCCGACCAGGGGGAGGTCGTCCGAGGCCGCCGGCTGGGCGTGCACCACCCGGGTGAGGAGCGGCTGGGACTCCGGCGCGGCCGGCAGGGCGTTGAGGTCCCCGACCAGGATGGCCGGCTCGGTGTCGCCCATCAGGCCGACGGTCTGCGGCGTCTGCCGGAGCCGGTCGGTCTGCGAACTGGCGGCCAGGTGGGTGCAGTCCCCTGTGAAGCGGCCATGCCGAGTGACCGACGGATGCCTGGGGGGCGCTGCCTGTCCCCGATCAGAACGGTGGGTCTTCGGAGTAGCCGCCTGTCCCGTCGGCCGCCCACCAGGAATCACGTTCCGCCTTGAGACGGGCGTAACGCTCGCGGGCTGCCCGCGCGGCCGGTCAGGCCGGGGCCCGCGCCAGTCCGGACATCGTCCGGGCGTCCCCCCGGCATTCTTGTACTCGCCGTCAAATTGTCTGCCGGCACCTGCAACCCCCCGGGCGTCCCACCGCACTGGAGTGGTGGGACGGTCCGCGCCGGGCGGGCCGGGAAAGGGGCGGGATGGTGACCGGCGATGATGCGCTGCGCGCCTTCGTCGAGGGCCGGCGCACGGCGCTCTTCCGCAGTGCCTATCTGCTCTGCGGGAACCGCGACGAGGCCGATGATCTGGTCCAGACAACCCTGGTGAAGGTGGTGCTCGGCAGCAGGCGTCTCGGCCGCCTCGACAACCTCGAGGCGTATGCGCGCAAAACCCTGGTCAACACCTTCATCGCTGCCCGGCGCCGCTTCTGGCGGCGCGAACACGCCTACGGCGAACTACCCGACCGGGCCTCACCGCCGGCCGATTCGGACACCGGCCTGGTGGTCCGTGCGGCCCTCGCCCGCCTCACCCCCAAGCAGCGCGCCGTGCTGGTGCTGCGCTACTGGGAGGACCTGAGCGTGGAGGCCACGGCGGAGGTGCTCGGCATGCGGGTGAGCACGGTCAAGAGCCATACGGCTCGGGGGTTGGCGGCGCTGCGCGCCGAGATGCAGGAGGAGTTGGTATGAACATGAACACGGCAGAGGCGCGGGCGTTGCTGGTGCGCGCCGCGGAGGAGGCGGGGCAGCCCGCCGTCACCACCGACGCGGTCTACGCGCAGGCATCCCGGATCCGGTGGCGCCGCCGGGCGGCACTGAGCGGCGCGGCACTCGCCGTCGTCGCGGCGGGAGCGGTGGTCGTTCCAGGTATGGCGGGGCAGGAGTCCGGCAAGACGTCGGTGACTGCGCCGACCGAGCTGACGGGCGGCAGCGGGCAGGCCAGGAAGCTGGGGAAGCTGCTGCCCCCGGGAGTGGGGAAGATCGAGCAGGTCTCCTGGGCGGTGATGGTCAAGGAGGCGGACATCAGGCACGCCGAGGAGAGGCACGTGGGACCGCTCGACGGCGAGTACGCGGTGCGCCGGGACGGAGGCGTCGGCTACCTGCGCATCGGGGTCATGACCCCCGAGTACATCGACGCCAAGACCGGCGGCAAGGGGATGCCGGACGACCTCTGCCAGCCGGACAACGGCCGCATGGACTGCGTACGCGAGCAGCTGCCGGACGGGCGCGTGCTCACCGTCTGGCGGGAAGGCCCCACGGCAGGCCCCGACCGCGTCTCCCCGAGTATGAGCCCCGTCGGGGCCTACCCGACCTGGGGTCCGGAGCTCGTGGGCCGGCTGACGCTCCCGGACGGCCGGGTCCTGGCGGTGCGGGACACCACCGGATTCCGGGGGAAGCACGAGCTGGGACCGCTTCTGAAGACGCCGCCGCTGGGGCGTGAGCAGCTGCGTGAGCTGATGCTGAGGCCGGAGCTGCTGCCGAAGAAGTAGCGCGGGGGACGCGAAGAAGCCGGTTCGGAACCGGGGTCCGTGTCGCCCTTTCCGCTGCTGCTACCAGTCGCTTCCGGACGTATGCCGGCAGCAGCGGACGCGAGGAGTCACCAGGGGCTTCCAGCCCCCGCAGAGTCAGGCTCGCCTTTGCCCGGGCACCGCTTGAAAGCGGGTCGCCGGCTCGACCCCGGCCCTGGCCGCCGGCCCCTGAGAAGGGAAAACGCCCACTCCGCGGGTTCTTGGAGTGGGCGTTTCGCTGTCCGAACCCCGACCCATACCCCGAGGGTTTCACTCCTCTGCCGAGAAACCCCCAGTTGGCTTGGGTGCGATCGGAAGACGACGCCGAACAGGGCACGAATGCTGAAGGCCGCCCTGGCCGGCGGCGCCCAGACCGTCAGCACCGGCCTTCCCGTCCCGGGTCTCGCCGCCCGCTGAGGCAGCGACTACCTCGCCCAGCTCCCGGGCGGCGGACCCGCCCGGTGCAACCCGGTCCACGCGCCGAAGTCCTGCCACTCCGTCAAGGGCTGACCGCGGGCGTTGGCGGAGGGGCCGGACGCCATGCGTCCGGCCCCACCAGTCGTCGTCGCCGAGTTCCCCCTGGCGGTGCGGCTCAGACCGTGCCGCTCTCCCACCACCACGAACCGGAGCCGTAGGAGGGGTACTGGACGCGGCTGTCCACGTGCTGCCAGGAGTGGGTGTAGGCCTCGAGGCCGGAGAAACCGCAGGTCTCGGCGATCCGGTACACCTGGAGGGTGGTGTGGCCGGAGACCACGATGTCCGCGGCCACGCCGTAGACGTGCATGCTGTTGGAGGCGCCGCCCACCGAGGAGTTGTGGGCGACGCTGCGGAAGCCGGAGTTGACGGTGATCGCGCTGTTGCCGGCCTTCTTGCGCAGCGCCTCGAGCTTGTACATCAGCCGGCGCACGTTCTCCTTCACCTGGGTGGCGCCGACCTTGCCGCCGCTGAATCCCGTGCCGTCGCTGGAGTAGAACTCGCTCCATTCGAAGTGCGCGGTCGAACCGTCGCCGCTCTCCAGGCTGTTGAGCACGCTCTGGGTCTGCGGACCGACGACGCCGTCCGCGGAGAGGCCGTAGGCGGACTGGAAACGCTTGACCGCGGCGGCCGTGCCCGGTCCGAAGTCGCCGTCCCAGGCCACGTAGGTCTGGCTGGCGCCGGCGGCGGCCCAGCCGCCGACGCGGATCTGCAGCTCGGTCACGTCGGCGCCGGCCGCGCCCTGCTGAAGGGTACGCGTCCACCCGTACGCCGAGGCGCGGGACGCCGATCCCAGGTTGACGGCCGCCGCCATGCCGGCCGCGGCCGTCAGTCCTGCCGCCCCGCGGAGCAGGGTGCGCCGGTCCAGGCTTCGGCCTGCGTGTTCTCCGGTGTTCATGGGCGTTCTCTCCTCGATTCTCGGACGCTGACGGTCGGAGGGTGTTCGGAGGGGGTTGGGGCGTCAGGCGACCAGCGCCTGCCAGGTGTTGGATCCGACGATGCCGTCCACGGCCAGGCCGTGCGCGGACTGGAAGGAACGCACCGCGCTGTCCGTGCCCGGCCCGAAGTCGCCGTCCACGGTGAGCGAGGCGCCGTGCGCCTTGAGCTGGCTCTGCACCGCCGAGACCGCGGGCCCGGTGGAGCCCTGCCGGACGGTGAGGATCAGCGCCTGCCAGGTGCCGGGCCCGACGATGCCGTCCACGGTCAGACCGTGCGCGGACTGGAAGGAACGCACCGCGCTGTCCGTGCCCGGCCCGAAGTCGCCGTCCACGGTGAGCGAGGCGCCGTGCGCGTTCAGCAGGTACTGCACGGTCTTGACGCGTTCGCCGGTGGCGCCCTGCCGCACGGTCGGCCAGCCGGTGGTCGGCGGCGGGGTGTATCCGCTGCCCCGGGCGAAGGCCTGCAACTCGGTGAGGCTGCCGTTGAAGGTGTCCTGGTCGCCGGGGAAGACGCCGGAGTCGGCGTACTGCCAGATCGTCTGGGCGGACCAGCCGGCGGGCAGCGTGCCCGGGCTGCTGGAGTAGCGGGCGATCCACAGCGGGTTGGTGGCGCCGAAGCCGCTGTTGTCGCCGGTGCAGGTGGTCCACCAGTCGGTGGTGGTGTAGATCGTGGGGTAGCGCCCGGTCTTGGCGTGGACCTCGTTGCTGAAGGCCCGGATCCAGGAGACCATCGCGCTCTGGCTCAGTCCGTAGCAGCTGCTCCCGTACGGGTTGTACTCGATGTCCAGCGCGGGCGGCAGGGTCTTGCCGTCGGCGGTCCAGCCGCCGCCGTGGCTGATGAACCAGTCGGCCTGTGCGACGCCGCTGGAGTTGTCCGGGAGCGCGAAGTGGTAGGCGCCGCGGATCAGCCCGGCGTTGTACGCGCCGTTGTACTGCTGGGAGTAGTCGGGGCTGGTGTACGTGGTCCCCTCGGTGGCCTTGACGTAGGCGAAGGCGGCGCCCTTGCTCTTGACGGACGCCCAGTCCACTGCTCCCTGGTGGGAGCTCACGTCGAGCCCGGCGGGCCCGGTGCTCGGGGCGGCGGCGAGCGTCGCGGAGTTCCGGCCGCCGAGGCCGAGGCGCTGCAGCCCGGATCCGGCGTGGTCGTCGTCCGGATGCGTCATGGACGTGGGGGCCGAGTGGTCCGGGGCGGTCCGCGCGGCGGCACATGGCGCGGAGAGCAGTGGGAACGTCAGGGCGGCGAGCAGGGCCGCCGCCGCGGCGAGTGTGCGGCGGAGACCGGTACCGGGTCGGAGCCCGGAGGTGGTGGCTCGGGGCATGCGTCCTCCGAAAGGTCGGGTCCGACGGGCGATGGGGCGGTGGTTGCCGTGGCGCGGGATGACGGAATGACGTGGGGATGGAGGCGAGGCGGCGAGGGAGCTCGATTCGTCGCGTACATGACACCACATTCGTCGCTACGCGAGTAGACGCTGCCGGTGAATTTTGCCGTGAACGGCCCCACCCCGACGCGCCGCCGGCCGGGCCGTCATGACGCCGGCGGTCAGCACCTGGGAGCCCCGCTGCCCGCCGATGTCGTAGTGGACGATCGCCTCCGTGCCGTGGACGAAGCTCTCGGCGTCGGGGAACAGGGCGCTGGAGATCGCGTACGGGCCGTCGGCGCCACCCGGGCAGTCGTAGGCCAGGGTGACGACGGCGAACGGCCGGGTGCCGCGGGTGTGGACGTCCGCGTCGCCGGCGGGGCGGGGCGAGCAGCGCGCGTCCCCGTGGGCGACGGCGAAGCGTCCGGTCACGTACTCGGTCACGGCCCCGGCGTTGATCTTCAGCTGGCGCAGTTGCTCGGCGCGGCCCTTCGTCTCGTACGCCTCCGCCTAGAGCCGGGCCGACTTCATGAGCAGGTCGTATTCGAGGTCGAGGGCGGCCTCGACGTGGGCCCCGGCACCCTTCACCTCGACGTAGGCCGTCGATGTCGCGTCGTGCGCGGCGGCCGGGGCCGGGTGGGCGGTGCCGGGCGGTGTGGCGGGTTGGATTACTTCGATGGGGCAAACCGCCAGCCGGGGAGATCCACGAAGTGGACGTCGTAGCGGTCCTGTTCGGGCAGAAGCGACGCGAATTCCGCCTCGCCGCGGCGGATGGCGGCCAACTGTTCGAAGTAGCCGAATCGTTCGATGCCAGGGCTGAGTAGGGCGACCACGTCGGCCACTTCGCCTTCTGCCGCTCCGAAGGCGTGCACCAGGCCCGGCGGTATGACGACGAGCCCGCCCTTTGCCACTGATGTCAGAGTGCTGCCGAGGCGGAAGAGCATCGTCCCGTCCAGCACGTAGAAAACCTCGTGGGAGAGCTTGTGGTAGTGCCCGGGTGCCCCATCGGCGCCGGTTTCAAGGCTGAGTCGGCTGGCGCTGACCGCGCCTCCGTCGGCGAGCAGTTCGAACGCGCCGTTCGGGAGCGACGCCCCGGCCGCCTCGCCGGGTTGCACGACCAGCGCGGTGGTCACGGCTTCCATGGTGTCTCCTTCGAAGGGTCTGTCACATTGACGGCTGATCTTGTTTGTTGAGTGGTCAGTTGCTGCTCGGGTCAGGCGGCCCTCGAATGCGTCCCCGAACGCGTTCAGGGGTGCCTTCCAGCGCATGGTCCACCTTGTGCGGCCCTTCCCGGTCGGGTCCAGGCTCATCAGCGCCGTGCAGATGCACTTGAGAGCGGCGGCCTCGTTGGGGAATGTCCGCGGGCGCGGACGGCCTTGCGAATGGGGGCGTTGACGCCCTCGATCACGTTCGTGCTGCAGATGCCCCGGCGTATCTCGACGTCGAACAGCAGGACGGACACGAACTCGGCCCAGGAGTACAACCGCAGCTTCACGATCGCCCGTGAAAATCGGAAATCCAGACGAGTGAGTCGAAATGCCTGCGGCTGCGCGGCGAGGGTGTTCAAGATCAGTTGTGACGACCGGCCTGAACACCCTCGTGACCGCCCTGTTCGGGGAGATCGACGACGAAGGGACCGACTTGGCCAGGCTGCCCGGTCGTCCGCCGAAGCCCAGTCAATCCGAGTTGCTGTGTCTGGCCGTCATGCAGGCACTGCCCGGCTTCCACAGCGCCCGCCGGCTGCGCTACGCACGCGCGCACCTGCGCCCGCCGTTCCCCTGCCTACCCGAGCAGTCCGGATACAGCAGGCGATCCTGCCCAACTCCCGCACCGGCCAGGCGGTCAGCCGCTCGCTGACCGCCTATGACCAATGACCGTGTTCGGACTGACTCGTCTGGCTCTCGGGAGGTCTTGCCTTTCGCCTGGAACGTGATCCGCGTGGATCGATGGTTGCGCGCCGTCGGACCGCGGTCGGTGGAGCGCGGGCGCACCGTGGTGTGCTCGCTCCCGCGCGTAGCGGAGGGCGGCTGAAGACCGGGGGAGGATCTTCAGACCTGGCGGTCGGTCATCACCGGGTAGCCCCCTCGGGCACCTTCTGGGGCTCGTCCGCGCTCGTCGCGGCCGCCGTGGCGGCCGTGCGGCGTCCGAGCATTCCGGACAGGGCGATGAGCACGCCGATGGCCGCGAATACGGTGACGGTGATCAGGGCGGGGGTGAAGCCTGCAAGCAGGGCGTCGGACCCGCTCTTGCCCTCGTTTCCGGCGGTGAGAACCGCCGTGACGACGGCGAGGCCGATCGCGCCGCCGACCTGGGTGGAGGTGTTCAGCAGGCCGCCGGCCAGGCCCTGCTCGTGGTCCGGGATTCCGGCAGTGCCCTCGATCTGGAAGGGAACGTACACCAGAGTGACGCCGATACCGATCAGGATCATGCTGGGCAGCACACCCACGGCGTAGGAGTGGTCCCGGGCGATGCTCAGGAAGAGCGCGTAGGCGATCGCATGCAGGCTCAGGCCGGCGACGATGCTGCGCGCGGTGCCGATGCGCGGGATCAGGCGCGCGACGCGCGAAGAGGCCAAGGTGACGATTCCAGCGGCGGGCAGGAAGCCGAACCCGGTCTCCAGCGCCGACCAGTGCAGCGCCTGCTGGAGGTACAGCGTCACCACGAACTGGAAGCCGACGTAGGCGCCGAAGAACACCGCCATGCCCAGGTTGGCCCGCGTGAGGGAGCCGGAGCGCAGGATGCCCAGACGGATCAGCGGGTGCGTGCCGCGGCGTTCGACCACGATGAAGGCGGCCAGCAGCACGGCGGTGATCGCGAACTGGATCAGCGTGCTCGCCGTGGCCCAGCCCTTCTGCGGTGCTTCGACCACGGTGTAGACGAGCAGCAGCATTCCGGCGACCAGGGTGGCCGCACCGGGCAGATCGTAGCGGCCGACGGTGCGCGTGCTGTCCTTGGGCAGTACGCGGATGGCCGCCACGATGGCGGCCAGCGCCACGGGCACCGGCACGAGGAACGTCCAGCGCCAGCCGATCTCGGTCAGTACACCGGAGAGCACCAGGCCGCCCGAGAAGCCGGCGGAACCGAAGGCCGCGTAGATCGAGATCGCCTTGTTGCGGGCGGGCCCCTCGGCGAACGTGGTCGTGACGATGGACAGTGCCGCAGGGGCGGTGAACGCCGCTGACATGCCCTTCACGAGCCGGGTGGCGATCAGCAGGCTCCCGTCGTCGACCAGGCCGCCGACCAGCGAGGCCAGACCGAAGACGGCGACGGCCGCCAGGAGTACGCGGCGGCGTCCGAGGAGGTCGGCGGCGCGTCCGCCCAGCAGCAGGAAGCCGCCGTAGCCGAGGATGTAACCGCTGACGATCCATTGCAGCGAGCTCGTCGACAGGCCGAGGTCGGCCTGGATCGAGGGCAGGGCGACACCCACCATCGACACGTCAAGCGCGTCGAGGAAAAGGACGGTGGAGGCAGTGAGCAGGATTGCCCACAGTCGCGCATCCCACTTCGAGGAGGCTGTGGACACCGATGATGGTGCGGAAGAACTCATGACCCCACACTTGCATGCACCTGCATTGAATGCAAATGCATTTAAGGTTCCAGCATCAAATGCGGGTGCATACTGAACCGCTCGCCCGGCATACCGGCGTGCACCCGGCGCTCGAGCGTGAGCTGCAGGCGCATCGGCGTTCGCGGATACGGGGCCCCCTGTCCGGGGCAGGACCAGTCGCCGGTTGACCGCCGCGGAAGCGTGGTGGGAGGCGAGGTGAAGCGAGACGCCGACCAGGCAATTGGTGACCTCGCCGGCGGTGCCGGTGTACTGCCGCGACACACACGCCGAGGCGTCCCGTCCTTCAGGAACCCGGCGTCCGGTCGAAGACCAGAGCCTCCGGCCCGATCACCCCCTCCATCCGCAAGGCCCGTTTCGACCGGATGCGGGCCGGATCCCATGGACTGGTGATGACGAAATGGGCCGGCGTCTGGCGGTTCCCGTCGTCACCGAGTCGCACGACCATCGGCTCGACCGACTTTGCGCTGTCCGTCGATAAGGAGCCCTCGCAGACGGGCCTTCCCCCAACGGTGCTGGCGATTACGGGCAAACGGCTCTAAAACCTCCGCCGCGGACGCCTCCAACTCACCACGCACCACAGCAATCTCACCCGGAGTCACACACACTCAACACCACGCCAGGAAGACACACACCACCCCGGCCGACCTGACCAAGCCCCACTGACACCTGGACAGCGGTCAGCCTGTTCCTCGAAGTGTTCTGGCGAGCACGGAGCGGTGTGTGGGTTGGGCCTCCAGATGACGCTCGCGGCCCTCGTCGGTGAGGACGACGATGATGCCGCGGCGGTCGGCTTCGCATATGGTGCGCGCGAGGTAGCCGTCGCGTTCCATGCGGGCGATCAGCCGGCTTGCGGCGCTCTGGCTCAGGTGCACGACGTCGGTGAGGTCCTGGGCGCGGCACTGGGTGTTCTCGGCGCAGGCGAGGGCTTCGAGCGCCTCGAACTCGCTGACGCCGATGCCGTGCCGTGCCTGCAACTCACGCTCGAGGGTCTGGAACACGACAGCATGCCGAACCAGGAGATCGCGCCACTCCTCGACCAGTCGCCGCTCGTCACCAGCATCCATGCGGCAAGCATAGCATGCTCCAACATTTAATGCTCACACATTAGATGCACTTGCATTTTATTTACGAGCATGTAAGCGTATCGGCATGAGCCCTTCCGCACCATCACCCTCGTCCAGGTCCTCGGCCGCATGGAACGCACGGCTGTGGGCAATCCTGCTCACCGTCTCGATCGTCGGGTTCCTCGACGCGCTGGACGTGAACATGGTGGGTGTCGCCCTGCCCTCGATCCAGGCCGACCTGGGCCTGTCCACCAGCGCACTGCAGTGGATCGTCAGCGGTTACGTCCTCGGCTACGGCGGCTTCCTGCTGCTGGGCGGACGCGCCGCCGACATGCTCGGCCGCCGCCGCGTCTTCCTGGCCGCGGTCGCCGTCTTCGCCGTGACCTCGCTGATCGGCGGCCTGGTCGACGACGGCACCCTTCTGATCGTCGCCCGTGTTCTCAAGGGCATCTCGGCGGCGTTCACCGCACCCGCGGCGTTCTCCATCATCACCACCACGTTCGCCGAGGGGCCGGCTCGCAACAAGGCGATCGGGATCTACACGCTCTTCGGTTCCAGCGGCTTCTCGGGGGGCCTGGTGCTGTCCGGTGCACTGACCGAGGTCGGCTGGCGCTGGACATTCCTCCTGCCCGTGCCCGTGGCGCTGATCGCCGTGGCAGCGGCGATCCGTGTCCTGCCCAAGGACGGCCCGCGCACCGTCGGCAACTACGACCTGCCCGGCGCACTCACCCTGGTCTCCGGAATGCTGCTGCTCGTCTACGTCGTGGTCGAAGCGCCGCAGAAGGGCTGGACCACGGCGAGCACGCTGGTGGAGTTCGCGCTCGCTGCCGCACTGCTTGCCACCTTCGTGGTGATCGAGCTGCGAGGCGCGCAGCCGCTGGTCCGTCTGGGCATCCTGCGCTCGAGCTCCCTGGTGCGTGCCAACATGGGTCTGTCGGTGTTCTTCGGCGCCTATGTCGGCTTCCAGTTCGTGGTGACGCTGTACTTCCAGCAGGTGCTCCAGTGGTCGGCACTGCAGACCGCGTTCGGCTTCCTTCCCGCCGCCGCCATCGTCACCATCGCCTCGCCGCGCATCCCGCACCTGGTCGCGCGGTTCGGCACCGCGCGCAGCATCATCGCCGGCGTCATCGCGCACGTGGCCGCCTATGCGCTCTTCCTGACCATCGCCCGGGACCACTCCTACGCCGTGGGTGTGCTGCCCAGCATGCTCCTGCTCAGCATCGGCTTCACGCTGGCGTTCGCGCCCTTCCAGATCGAGGGCACCTCGGGAATCCCTGACCACGAGCAGGGCCTGGCCGGCGGCCTGCTGAACACCTCCATGCAGATCGGCGGCGCGATCGGCCTCGCCATCGTCACCGCGGTCCTCACCGCAGGAAACGAAGGCAAGAGCGGGCCCGGCGCCCTGCTCGCCGGCTTCACCCCCGCCATGATCACCGTCACCGTGCTCGCGGGCATCGGCCTGCTCGTCGCCCTGTCCGGAGCGCTGGGACGCCGCGGGGCGACCGCGCAGACGGACAAGAGCACCGACCAGCCGGAGCTCGACAAGGTCACCTGACGTCACCGGGGTACGGCCGACCGCCGGACCCGAACCGCCACTTCCTTCCACAGACTTGAAAGGCAAGGCCACTCACATGAGCAAGATCGTCCGATTTCACGCCACCGGCGGCCCCGAGGTCCTGACCCTGGACGACGTCGAGGTCCGCGAACCCCGGCAGGGCGAGATCCGCGTCCGCACCCGGGCTCTCGGGGTGAACCGAGCCGATGAGGTGTTCCGCAACAACCACCTCGTCGAGCTCCCCTCCGGCATCGGATGGGAGGCCTCCGGTGAGGTCGACGCCATCGGCCCGGACGTCGAAGGTTTCACCGTCGGCGATGCCGTCAGCCTGATCCCCACGCCGATCAACACGCCGATCAACTACCCCATCCACGGCGAGCTGGCCATCGCGCCCGCCACCGCGGTGGTCAAGCACCCCGACACCCTGTCCTGGGAGCAGGCCGCGGCCCTGTGGGGGCAGTACCTGACCGCCTATGGCGCCCTCATCGAGACCGCGGAACTGAAGGCCGGTGACACGGTGCTCATCCCGGCCGCCTCCAGCAGCGTCGGGCTCGCCGCGATCCAGGTGGCCCGCAGCGTGGGGGCCCGGCCCGTGGCACTGACCCGCACCAGCGCCAAGCGCCAGCGGCTCCTGGACGAAGGCGCCGAGGCAGTCATCGTCACGGACGAGGAAGACGTCGTCACCCGCGTGAACGAGCTCACCGACGGCCACGGCGCCCGCGTCATCTTCGACCCCGTGGCAGGACCTGCCCTGGCGGGCTTGATCGGCGCCGCCGCACCCGGCGGGACCGTGATCATCTACGGTGCGCTGAGCAGCGAGCCCACAACAGTGCCGGTATGGGGCTTGATCTTCAAGACCCTCACCATCCGGGGATTCAAGGTCCACGAACTCACCACCGACGTCGAACGCCGCAAGGCCGCCGTCGACTGGATCCTCGACGGCCTCGCCCGCAAGACCCTGCGACCGGTCATCGACACCGTCTTCCCGCTGGAGGACATCGTCGAGGCCCACCGTCGCCTCGAGTCCGGGTCCCAGGTCGGCAAGATCATCGTGACCGTCCCCCGCTGACCCGACACACCTTAGAGGCGCCAAGAACCGCGCCCTTGCCCTCACAAACGCAAGTTGTCACTCGTCTCAGGGAGAAGTCCACCCATGCGATACACCACCTTCGGGCGCAACAACGGCCTGCGCGTGTCCGAGTACGGCCTCGGCACCGCCAATTTCGGTACCGGCTGGCGCGCCGGTGGCGGCTGGGGCCCCGGTGCCGAGCCCGCCGAGGCGCGCAAGGTCTTCGACCGGTTCGCCGAAGCCGGCGGCACGCTCATCGATACCGCCGAGAGCTACCAGGCCGGCGAATCCGAGCAGCTGCTCGGCGAGTTCCTGGGCTCCGACCGGGACCACTTCGTGCTGGCGGGCAAGTACAGCATGAACGGCGTCGGACCGCTGACCGTCTCCAACACCGGTAACAGCCGCCGGTACATGGTCCAGGCCCTCGAGGCCAGTCTGCGCCGCCTGAACACCGATCACCTGGACATGTACTGGGTGCACGCCCCTGACGGCCTGACCCCGATGGAGGAGATCCTGCGCGGCCTGGACGACCTGGTCAGCGCCGGAAAGATCCGCTATTTCGGGCTGTCGAACTTCCCGGCCTGGAGGGTGTCGCGCGCCGCCGCCATCGCCGAGCTGCGCGGCTGGTCCCCGGTCGCCGGTATCCAGGTCGAGTACAGCCTGGTCGACCGCACCGCCGAGCGGGAGCTGCTGCCCATGGCGCAGGCGCTCGGCCTGGGCGCGGCGCTGTGGAGCCCGCTCGGCGGCGGTCTGCTGACCGGCAAGTACCGCCAGGGCGCCTCCGGCCGGATCAGCGACCTCAAGGCCGTCGGGTTCTTCGAGGAGACCGAGCAGAAGACCGCGATCGTCGACGCCGTCCTCGAGGTCGCGGCCGAGCTCGGAGTGCCGGCCTCCCATGTCGCCATCGCCTGGATGCGGCAGCAGGGCGCGCAGGCGGCCACGGCGTACGTGCCGATCATCGGCCCGCGCAGCGTCGCGCAGCTCGACGACTACCTGGAGGCGCTGGACGTGACGCTGACCCCGGCGCAGTTCGCCCGGCTCGACGAGGTGAGCGCGATCAGGCTCGGCACCCCGCACGAGCTGAACGCGTGGATCGCCGGCCCCATCCGCGGCGGTGACGCAAGCGCGATCGACGAGCCCACGCCCCCGGTGGCGTGATCTCAGGCGGCGGACCAGTTGAGGGGCGTGACCCATCACGCGCAGCCTGGGGTACGTCGGCCACTGGTGGAGCATGCCGATCACGCCTGACGCCTTCGACGGCTTCACCCGCTTCAACGCGTTCGAGCGCCCCGGCATCGCCCCGAACAAGCCGACCGCCGCCTGAAGGCCCTGGCGGACGGACTCCGGCCCGCTGGAGCGCCGGCGCCACCGAAACCGGCCGGCGCGCTACGAGTACGTCCCCATGATGACCGGGCGCATCCCGCGCCCGGTCGTCATGGATCGGAGGGCCGCCTGCCGCGAATGCGCGTGCCGTGCGGGGAGCACGCTGCTCACGCGGGTTGATCGCACCTGCAATTTCCGCGGCGGCCTTGCGTGTTGCGCTGGAAAAGACATCTCGACAGCATGGAGATGGGCACAATGCCACTCAAAGGCGAGTACGAGCCGAGCACGATACAGCCGGTACGTGATCACGTGGAGCTGTACGAAAGCTCCGGCGGTACGGAAGGTACGACGCTGGGCGGCATCCGTCCGGATGCCGCGACGCTGCGGGACTTTCGCGTCGTCATCCTGACCACTCTGGGCGCGAAGAGCGGCAAGATCCGCAAGTCCCCGGTCATGCGGGTGGAGCACGACGGCGTCTACGCCGTGGTCGGCTCCTTGGGAGGAGCTCCCAAGCACCCGCTCTGGTATCACAACGTGGTGGCTGACCCTCGGGTGGAGCTTCAGGATGGCCCCGTGCGCCAGGACATGCTGGCACGCGAGGTGATGGGGGACGAGAAGGCCGTGTGGTGGGCTCGAGCTGTTGAGGCGTTCCCGGAGTTCGCCGAGCTCCAGGAGAACATGGACCGTGAGATCCCGGTGCTCGTTCTGGAGCCGGCGGCCGAGGAGCACTGACGGCACAGCCGGTCCCGTGGCGGTGGCGCCTCCGGGCCCACCGGGGCGCCGTCGCGGACCGGCCGACACACGAGGTGAACCCGGTGCCCCCGCGCGCGGCCGGGCGGAACAACCGGCAGGATCCCCACACCGGGGATCCACCCACCACACCCCACGCCGAGCCCCCCGACCGGCCATCGCGCCGCACCGCGCGTACGTCACCGGGACGGCGCAGTGCGGCAGAGGTGCTCCTCACGAGGCGGGGCCCCGGCACGCACAGGGATCGCAGGTCAACGCCGACCGTACCGGCGCGCCCCGACCAGTGGGCACCATGCCCCTCTTCGCGTTAAATATCGCGAATAGGTAGATTTCCGTGGAGTCGCCCTGGGCGTGGACGCTCGTAAGGCCTCCGAGGCCGCTGAGGAACGGGGAAACCGACCATGGCCACTGACTCACCCGTGCAGCTCGGCATGATCGGGCTCGGCCGGATGGGCGCCAATCTCGTACGTCGGCTGATGCGCGACGGCCACCCATGCGTCGTCCACGACCTCAACCGCGACGCCGTGCTGGAGCTGGAGAAGGAGGGGGCGACGGCCGCGGCCTCCCTCCGGGACTTCGTGGAGAAGCTGGCTCCGCCCCGGAACGTGTGGATGATGCTGCCCGCGGGCGTGGTGCAGACGACGCTCGACGAGCTCACCGCTCTGCTGGAACCCGATGACACCGTCATCGACGGCGGCAACTCGTACTACCGCGACGACATGGCCCGCGCCCGGCAGCTCGCCGCACAGCGGATCCACTACGTCGACTGCGGGACCTCCGGTGGCGTCTGGGGCCTCGAACGCGGCTACTGCCTGATGATCGGCGGCGAGGACGAGCCCGTGGCGCGGCTGGACCCGGTCTTCCGCACCATCGCGCCCGGCCGCGGGAACGCCGAGCCCACGCCCGGCAGGACCAGGACCGACGGGACCGCGCCGGAGGGCTACCTGCACTGCGGGCCGAGCGGCGCCGGCCACTTCGTGAAGATGGTTCACAACGGTGTGGAGTACGGGATGATGGCCGCCATCGCCGAAGGCCTCAGCATCATCCGGCACGCGGACGCGGGTCTGGGCCGCAGGGCCGTCGACGCCGAGACCGCGCCACTGCGCGAGCCCGAGGCGTACCAGTACGAGATCGACGTGGCCGAGGTCGCCGAGGTGTGGCGGCGCGGCTCGGTGGTCGGCTCCTGGCTGGTCGACCTCGTCGCCGACGCGCTGGCCCGCTCACCGCGACTGGACCAGTTCACCGGCCGGGTCTCGGACTCCGGTGAGGGCCGCTGGACGGTCCAGGCGGCGATCGACGAGAGCGTGCCCGCCCCCGTCATCAGCGCCTCGCTGGCCGAGCGGTACGCGTCGCGCGGACTGGGCGAGTTCGGCGACAAGGTGCTGTCCGCGATGCGCGGCGAGTTCGGCGGCCACGCCGAGAAGACCGGGTGAGGGCGCCATGCCCCACCGTTCCCCCTCCCCCAGCCACGGCCCGGTCCCCGACGACCACGTGGTGGTGCTGTTCGGCGCGACCGGCGACCTCGCCCGCCGCAAGCTGCTGCCCGGGCTGTTCCACCTCGCCAAGGCGGGGCTGCTGCCGTCCCGCTACCGGATCGTCGGCTCGGCGCCGGTCAAGGACGCCCTCAGCGACGAGGACTTCCGCAAGCACGCGCGGGAGGCGGTCGCCGAATTCGGCCGGTCGAAGCCCGAGGGCCGCGCGTGGCAGGAGTTCGAGGCCGCACTGTCCTTCGGCGCGTGCGATCCGGGCGCCGCCGAGCCGCTGCTCGCGGCCGTACGGGAGGCCGAGCAGGCCACCGGGGGCAGCCCACGGCGCCTGTTCCACCTCGCGGTGCCGCCGGTCGCCTTCGCCTCCGTGGTGGAGACGCTCGGGGCGACCGGCCTCGCCGACAACGCGCGAGTGATCGTGGAGAAGCCCTTCGGCACCGATCTCGCCTCGGCCCGGGCGCTCAACGCGTCGATCCACGCGGTCTTCGACGAGTCCCGGGTCTTCCGCATCGACCACTTCCTCGGCAAGGAGTCCGTCGACAACATCCTCGCCCTCCGTTTCGCCAACGGACTGTTCGAGCCGGTCTGGAACCGCGACCACATCAGCCATGTGCAGATCGACGTGCCGGAGAGCATCGGCATCGAGGGGCGCGCACAGTTCTTCGAAGGCACCGGCACCTTCCGCGACATGATCGTCACCCACCTGTTCCAGCTCCTGGGATTCGTGGCCATGGAGCCGCCCACGGCGCTCCAGGCGCGCTCCCTGCGGGACGAGAAGGAGAAGGTCTTCGAGTCGCTGCAGCCGATCGACCCGGCCCACGTCGTCCGCGGGCAGTACGAGGGATACCGAGCCGAGCCCGGCGTGGACCCCGAGTCGGACACCGAGACCTTCGTCGCACTGCGCGTCGGGATCGACAACTGGCGCTGGGCCGGGGTGCCCTTCTACCTGCGCTCGGGCAAGTCGCTCGGCCAGGCCGGGCACGTGGTGACGCTCGGTTTCCGGGAACCTGCGCTGCGCATGTTCCCGCTGGCCTCGCGGGGCCAAGCCGGGGCCCGGAGCAACGAGCTGATGATCGACTTCGACGATCCCGGCCGGATCACCGCCCGCTTCCTGGTGAAGGAACCCGGCCCCGCCATGCGCCTGAGCAGGGCGGAAATGGTCTTCGGCTACGCAGCCTCCTTCAACACGATGCACGCGCTCGAGGGCTACGAGCGCCTCATCCTGGACGCGATGCTGGGCGACCAGTCGCTGTTCACCCGCTCCGACGGCATCGAGCGCCTGTGGGAGGCGTCGGCCCCGCTGCTGGACAACCCGCCGCCGGTCCAGCCGTACGCCCCCGGCTCGTGGGGCCCGGAGAGCGTCCACCGGCTGATCGCGCCGTACCACTGGAGCCTCTCCCGGCGCACCTGACCGGCGGGCGGACCTGCCAGGCCCTACGGCCGGCCTTTCGGCAGATCCTCAGCGGGATCGCGGAGGTGTCGGCGTCCGTCCGCGACGCCTGCGGCACGCTCACGCTCTGCACCATGGGGCCGCAGGGCTGATGATCCACGGCATCGTCGAACGGTTCCAGACCCGCCGCCCGGCCGTCCGGCTCGACCACCGCGACCTGAGTCCCGTCAACCCGCTCACGCCGCTGCGGTCGGGCGAGATCGACGCGGCGCACCTGTGGCTGCCCGTGCACGAGCCCGACATCACCGTCGGCCCGATCACCCACACCTCCCAGATCGTGCCGGCCACGGCCGCCACGCACCCGTGCGCCGACCGCGGGTCGGTCTGTCTGGAGGGCTACCGCGACATGACCTTCCTGGCGCATCGGTCACCGATCCCGCCCTCCATGCAGGAGGTCTTCCAGCCCTTCCGCACCCCCTCCGGACGCCCCATTGCCCGTGGCCCGACACCGCTGTGCTGACGCAACACGCCGTGCCGCGGTGACGCGACCTCCGCCCCGGACCTCATCGCGCGACTGCTGTGGACGCCTCACGGACCGAACAATCGGCCATTCAGTATCAATTCGTATATAGCGCGATTTCGCGGCGTGAGATGGATCACGTGTCCTTGTCGGCGACTGAAGCCTGTGCGTAACGTCCTCGCAATCCGCTTGAGCGGACCACCTCGGCCGGACTCCGAGTCCTGTTCCTGCCAGGTGGGTCGTCAAGCAACGACGTGAACATCTGCGGGGAAACCCTGCCTGCCGCCACCGGCCTGTCCGCGTGGACTTGCAGGCGCACCCGGCAGGATCCGGTCGGATCACCGTGCCTCGCGCCCCATCCCCGGTCCTAACCCCGCAGCTCATCACGCCGGCGTAGCAAGGAGTTGCCCCATGCCTCTTGTCGGACGCCGCGAGACGCGAGCGAGACGGATCGTGCGGAACGTCACCGCCCCCGGTGCCGGAGATTCCAAGTCCCCGCCGGTCTGCGCCTCGGCACCATGAGCCCGTTCCCACTCCGCCCGCTCATCGGAACCGTGTGCGCGGCCGCCGTGGAGGCGGCTGCGGTCATCGCGACCCTGGCCCTGTACCCGTCCGGCATCGGCGGGAAGGGCGAAATCGACGACGTCCACACCGGCCCGCCGTGGGACGGCAGCCCGCCGGTTCGTCCGCTCCACGGGTCGGCCGTCATCGATGACACCCCCGTTCTGCTGGTGCACGGGCTGAGCAGCAACCGGGGAATCTTCCGCGTCCTGCAACGGGAGCTGCGCAGAGCGGGATTCCCCCACGTGACCACGCTGAACTACGGCTGGCTCACCACCGACGTACGCAGCGCCGCACGGACGCTGGCCGGGGAGGTGGAGCGGCTGTGCGACCGCGGTGGGTACGAGCGCGTCCACGTGATCGGCCACAGTCTCGGGGGCCTGGTCGCCCGTTACCACGTGCAACGCATGGGCGGTGACGCCCGCGTGCACACGCTCGTCACTCTGGGCACCCCACATCACGGCACACTGACGGCCATGCTGCCGCTGCCGGTGATGCGGCAACTCAGACCGGGCAGCGACGTATTGACCGAACTGGCGGAGCCCGCGCCCGGATGCGCGACCCGCTTCATCGCGTTCCACAGCGATCTCGACGAGCTGATCATCCCCACCGCCAACGCCAGGCTCACCCATCCGGACCTCCGGACCAGCAATGTCCCGGTACATGCCGTCGGCCACGCGTCGCTTCCTTTGCACCGCAGAGTCGTGCGGGAAATCTGCCGAGTGCTCCCCGAGGACACGCGATTCTCCGAGGCCCCGGCTGTGGCCTGACCGAGCGGACCAGGCGCTGCTGATCGGCCCGGTGCGCCCCTGAGGGCCTTCTCAGGGGCGCGGGCGTGGCGGCTTCCCAGCGCAGGTTGCAAGATCGCGTCCATGAGGCGCCGGAGCGGTCCGTGTTCGCGCAGCGGCCCCGGCGTAGTCGCGTGGTCAGTGTCTTCCCGTCGTAGGTATGCCGACGGCCGCGCATGGGCTGCCCTTCCCGGAACGTGGGGGTGAGCTGGACGACCTGCCGCATGGTGGTGCGGGCCGGGGGCTGCCCGGGCTGGTCGGACACGAGCAGGACCGGCGGGTGCGGGGCCTCGAAGCGCCGGCCGGCCCGCGCGGCCCGCCCGCGTCCGTCGACCGCCCTTCTCCGTCATGTGGGTCCGGGGCTTGGCGGAGCCGCCCGCCGGCCGCCATGGGCTCCGCAGGCGCCCCTTTTGGAATCGATCCCCGGCAGCAGGACACGGGCGAACCCGGGTCCGCCCCACCCTGACGGCAGTGGCCGCGAGGTGCACCATGGGGCCATGAGCGACAGCGGTCCCGTAGATCGGGCCCGGGACCGGGACACGGCCGGGCGGGCCCGCAGTGCCCGGCCGCGCGACGCCCTGGGGCGGCCGCTGCCGTATGAGGCGGAAGGTGTCGCCCGGCAGCCGGAAGGCATCCGGCGTACCCCCGATGAGTCGCTGGCCGAGGCCCAGCGGCTGCTCGACGCGGGCTTGCCCTTCCACGCGCACGAGGTCTTCGAGGACGCGTGGAAGTCCGCGTCCGATCCAGGCGAGCGGGCACTGTGGAAGGGGCTGGCGCAGTTCGCCGTGGCGCTGACCCATGCGGCTCGCGGCAACGCGCGCGGCGCCGTGGTGCTGCTGCGCAGGGCTGCGGACGCGATCGCGCCCTACCAGCGGACCCCGCCGTACGCCATCAACGTCGGTGCTCTCACCGAATGGGCCCAGTGGGCGGCTGACGACCTCGCGAGCAGGGCGTTCGCAGCCCCGGCCCGGCTCACGCCGCCCCCGCTGCGAAAACGTCACCCCTGAGGCCCGGATGTGTGCGGCAACGCTGCTGCCCCTGCGGTAGGGGCCGCCTCTCGTTTCCGCCTGGTGCCGCACAGGAGTACACCGGACAGGAGACATCCAGCCGCGAGCAAGGGAGGAGGGAACGACAATGTCTGCCGAACTGCCGGACGACATTGGGGCGTGGGCACGCGAGATCGTCAAGGCCTTCCCCCACATGTCGGATGAATCACTTCAGAAGGCCGCGGACATTTTCGACGAGGTCGATGCCCGGCTCACCGAGGAAGTCGGCCGACGCCAGACCCCCGCCTCCGCGGAGGGCCCGACTCCCGACCCGCCCAGCCCCGTCCCTCGGTAACCGCGGGCGACCACCTGGGAAGTCTGATGCGTGCCCCTCCCGGCACGCCTCCGTACGGTAGCCGGACCGGGACGCAAGGCCGGGCGCGACGCGATCGCCACGCACGTCGCCTCTCACGACCCCGCCGCCCGCCGGCTCAGGTGTCCGCAGGGGCCCATCAAGGAGTGGACGATCCTGGCCGGGCACTGTCCGTGGCCCGACCGGTACGACCGGCGTGGTGCGGGCCGTCCCCCTCCCGCCCGCGTCACGCTGCCCCAGCCGGCCGGGCGCCCCCTGGGCCCGATCCGCAACCCCTGATCCTCAGTGCGGCGGGTCGGCTCCCTCCGCCACCTCGCGAGAGCGCCGGAACGGTCTTTTCTCCCCTTCTGTCCAGGGGTGCCGTTCCGCACATGCGCGTGACACGCCACTGAACAAGCGCTTAGATAGTGCGTCCGAACGTGCGCCCACGAGCTGGAGACCCCGATGCTGTTCACATCCGTCGACGACGTCTCCGCGCGCCTCGCCGAGACCGGCTACCTGGCCTCGCCCGCAGTCGCCACGACCGTCTTCCTCGCAGACCGCCTCCGCAAGCCGCTCCTCGTGGAGGGCCCCGCCGGGGTCGGCAAGACGGAACTCGCGAAGGCCGTCGCCCAGGTTGCCGGAGCACGGCTCGTCCGGCTGCAGTGCTACGAAGGTGTCGATGAGGCACGGGCCCTGTACGAGTGGAACCACGCCAAGCAACTCCTGCGCATCAGCGCCGGCCGTCACGAGACCTGGGACGAGACGCGCACGGACATCTTCAGCGAGGAGTTCCTGCTGGCTCGTCCGCTGCTGACCGCCATCCGTGGCGACGACCCGAGGGTGCTCCTCATCGACGAGACCGACAAGGCCGACGTCGAAGTGGAGGGACTGCTGCTGGAAGTGCTCAGCGACTTCCAGATCACCATCCCGGAGCTGGGCACGATCAGCGCGGTACGCCGCCCGTTCGTCGTCCTCACCTCGAACGCCAGCCGCGAGCTGTCCGAGGCGCTGCGCCGCCGTTGCCTCTTCCTGCACATCGGCTTTCCGGACGAGGAGTTGGAGCGGCGCATCGTACGGCTGAAGGTTCCTGGGATCGGCGAGGCACTGACGGAATCCGTGGTGCGGGTGGTCGGTGCGCTTCGCGAGATGGATCTGCGGAAGTTGCCGTCGGTCGCCGAGACCATCGACTGGGCGCGCACGCTCCTCGCGCTCGGTGCGGACACCCTCGACGAGACCGTCGTGCGCGACAGTCTCGGCGTCATCCTCAAGCATCAGGAGGACATCGCGAAGGCGGCCGCCAAGCTCGATCTGGATGCTCTGTGAGTGCGCCGACGGGTGTCGAGGAGCGGTTGACGGGTCTTGTCGCGGCACTGCGCGCGCACGGCATCCGCGTCGGCACCGGGGAGACCGTGGACGCGGCGCAGGCGGTGGCGGCGCTCGGCCTGGCCGATCGCGAGCGGCTGCGCGAGGGGCTGGCCGCGACGCTGCTGCACGGCACGGGACAGCGGGCGATGTTCGACGGGGTCTTCGACCTGTACTTTCCGCGCGGCGTCGGGGCGCCGAGTACGGACACGCCCGCGAACCTGGGTGATCTGCGCGACCGTATCGCCGCCGCCCTTGCCGCGGGCGACGAGGCGATGCTCGGCCGATTGGCCGTCGAGGCGGTCGACGGATTCGGTGGATACGGCGCCTCGCCGGCGTCGGGGGGATGGTCGTCGTACCAGACGCTCGAGCGGGTCCAGCCTCAGACACTCCTGGCCCGCGTCCGCGACGGCATCCGGGCACAGACCGGCCCGGCAGGCTTCGCCGACCGGTTGCTCGAGGACGAGATCCGCCGGCGCATCGAGGTGTTCCGCGGACAGGTCGCCACAGAGGCACGACGCCGGGTCGCCGAGCGGCGCGGCATCGACGAGATCGCCCGGCGGGCGTTGGCGCCGACCGCGGACCGGGTCGACTTCCTGATCGCCGGACAGGCCCAGCTGGCGGAGCTGCGCAGGGCGGTTCGACCGCTCGCCCGCAAACTGGCCACCCGGCTGGCCGCCCGCCGCCGCCGCGCCGCGCGTGGGTCCGTCGACCTGCGGCGGACCGTGCGGGGTTCGCTGTCGACGGGCGGCGTGCCGATACGGCTCGTGCTGCGCAAGCGGCGTCCTGTCCGCCCCGAACTGGTGCTGCTGTGCGATGTGTCGGGCTCGGTGTCGGGCTTCTCGAACTTCACGCTGCTGCTGGTACAGGCGCTGCACGACCAGTTCAGCAAGGTACGGGCATTCGCCTTCGTCAACCGGATCGACGAGGTGACCCGCCTGCTGGAGCACGGCGCGGCCGCCCCCGAGGGCCTGAGCGCTCGCATCAAGTCCGAGGCGGTACTCACGGGCTGGCACGGGAGCAGCGACTACGGCACGGCGCTGGGCGAGTTCGACGAGCGGTACGGTGAAGCGGTCGGCTCGCGCACGACGGTCTTCGTACTCGGTGACGCCCGGACGAACATGAGCGACCCGAACCTTCCAGCCGTACGGCACATCGTCAGGCGGGCCCGCCGTGTCTACTGGCTGAACCCCGAGAACCGCGCCCAGTGGGGCACGGGCGATTCGGCCGCACTCGCCTACGCCGAGCTGGTCGAGATGCACGAGTGCCGCAACGCCCACCAGCTCAGCACTCTGATCGCCCGCCTGCTGCCGGTCTGATCAAGGTGCCTCGCCGCTGAGGGCATGCTTGCAGCGCTCTGCACGGCGGATGCGTATGCCGAATCGCAACCAACGGTAGGGGCGTTCTCCGCAACCATCCGCGGTGCCGCGTTGTCGTGGAAGGCGAGGGGTTTACCGGCAGAGCTGCAGGGCGGTGGAAGCCGCACGCCTCCGTCACCCCGGGCTGTGAGCACGAAGTTCGTCGACCAAGGAGGACAGTCGAGTTGTCCGGAACCAGAGGTGCCTCCATAGCGGCTGTACTGCTGGGCGGAATCCTGCTGCTTACGGGGTGCACTGCCTCCGGGTCCGACTCCGCTTCCCGTACGACCGCTTCGCCATCCTCGGCTGCCTCTTCTGCCACAGCAGACGGGTCTGGGGACGTCTCTGCGTCACCGCTGCCCTCCGGGTCCGCCACTTCGCCCTCCGCCACCGCGCCGGCGACCTCCCCCAGCACCCGACAGGCACCCACGCCCATCCCCGGGTGCCGCAATCTGCCCGTCAGCGGCGAGGTCAAGGCCGCGGTGACGCGGGCCTACCGGCGCAGTTTCCCCCGCTTCGCGCACATCGAGCCGGTGCCGCTCCGGTTCTTCTACGGTCAGTGCGGCGCCGTCCGTTACGCCGCCACCCCGTTCCAGCCCACCCGGGGCGCAACCGAAGCGGAACTCGTGAACATGCAGGACGAGGGCAGCGCCATGAAGTACTTCCACACCACCTCCGGAGGCAACTGGGTCTACATCGCCAGCGACGGCTTCCCCGCGGGCCCGCACGGCTGCGGCGACATCCCGCAGATCCCGCGGGCCCTGGCCACCGCCTGGAGGAACTGCGCCATCGACTACTGACGTACGCCGCTGTGCAGGGCGGGACGCGAACGCCGACACGGCGGTTGGGCCGCTGCTGCTCTGCGACGACTGGCCGAGGAAGACCGAGGGCCTATCGAAAGGTGTGCGGCCGCAGCCACGGGCGCGTCAAGGAGCCCGGGGCTCCCCTGGCCCGACAGCGCCTGAGCCGCGGCACGGAGGCCGTAGGGGGCGGCAGAGCGGGCACGGCCGGGCAGCGGGGTCCGTCGTTGTCCCGACGCCTGCGCTTCATGAAGATCACGCCCAACGACCACGTGATGATCACCCGCCAGCGCGACGTTACCTGGCATGTCCCCCACTTCCTTCGCTCGTCGTTCACTGACCGCTTCCGTGATCACCCTCGCGGCGCCCCTCACCGCCTCCTTCGCCGTTCTCGCCCCCGCGACGCCGGCGTTCGCCGACGCCAACGCCGTGCCGACGTACGAGGTGAAGATCAACCTCACCACCGCGGCACTCGACACGTCGCACAACCCGACCTCGGCCGTGAAGGCGGCCTTCGGGATCACCGGCTCTGCCAAGGCACGCTCCTACGAGTACTTCGACACCGATGCTCAGGCCCTCGACGCCCAGGGCTGGGACGTTCGCCTCCGGCACAAGTCCGGTGCGTCCTTCGAAGAGACCTACAAGATGCGCTTCCCGGTGGTCGGCGGCGACATCGACGCCGCGCTGGACGAGGCCAACGCGGAGGGCTTTGACAGCGGCGACACCAACTACGACGCAGAGGTGGACTGGGGCTACGCCAAGCAGACCCTGAGCTTCAGCAACGAGAAGAGCCACAGCGCCGACGGCTACTCCGGCACCTCGATGCCGTCGGGCAGCACCGGCCGCAACTGGCTGGTCAACGAGATCCCCGGCAAGCTCGACGACTGGCTCTACAACAACTGGGGCTCGGACACCCTCAACGCCTCCCGCGCCCACGGCCCGGTGGCCTCGCAGGTCTGGTCCGGTGCGTGGGAGTCGTCCGACGACGCCGGCATCGAGGTGCTGCCCGTCAAGAACGCCGCCGGGACCGGCACCGAGTACATCGTCGAGCTGTCGTTCAAGACGGACGACTACGCCGACGCGGCACGGCTGCACAGCGACGCCATCGCGGTCGCCGAGGGGCACGGCTGGCTGTACCACGGCGACATTCTCAAGACCCAGCTGATCCTCGACCGCTACTGAGCGACCGACCCCGCTCCCGGCTCGCGGAAGAGCCGGGAGCAACGCGGATTCCCCTCATGACGACGGAGTCCGGGTGCCGGTTCGCGGGCGGGCTTGCGTGCGGTCTCGCACAATGATCTTGCCGGTGTTCTCGCCGCGCAGCATTCCCAGGAACGCGTCCACGATGCGCTCGAAACCGTCGACCACCGTCTCGTCCAGGGCGAGCCGGCCGCTCTGCAGATGCGGCACCGCGAACTCGTACAACTCGTCCTGCATATCGCGGTAGTTGCTGACCAAGAAGCCCTCCATGCGGAGGCTCTTCTCCACGATGTCCGCATAGTTGAAGCGCGGCGACGGCGCGTCGGGGGCGTTGTACTGGCTGATCGTGCCGATGCGGACGATGCGCCCGAACTCGCGCAGCGCTCCCACCGCCGCGGCCAGCTGCTCGCCGCCGACGTTGTCGACGAACACGTCGATGCCGTCCGGCGCGGCCTTGCCGAGCAGCTCGGCGGCGGGCCCGTCGTGGTAGTCGAAGACGGCGTCATAGCCCACCTCCCGCGTGAGGTGGTCGGCCTTCGCCGCCGAGCCCGCGCTGCCCACGAGCCGTCCGGCGCCGAGCAGTCTGGCGAACCGCCCGGTCGCCGTGCCGACGCCGCCCGCCGCGGCCGACACGAACAGGTCCTCGCCCTCCCGGAGCCGGGCGATCCGGGTCAGGCCCACATAGGCGGTCAGGCCGGTGCCGCCGAGGGTGCTCAGGTATGCGGTCAGGGACACCCCGTCGAAGCGGGGCAGCCGCCGGATCTCGTCGGGCGTGACCACCGCGTGCGTGCGCCAGCCCTGCCGGTGGAACACGATCTCGCCCTCGGCCAGCCGAGGCGTGCGCGAGGCGATCACCCGACCGATGGTGCGGCCCTCCAGCGGTGCGTCGAGCGCGAAGCCGCCGGGCACGTCGTCCATCATCTCGCGGTGGTAGGGGTCGACGGACCAGTAGAGGTTTTCCACGAGCGCGCTGCCGGCCGCGGGCTCGGGAGGCGTGGACTCGACGATGGCGAAGTGCCCGGCGGTGGGAAAGCCGTGCGGGCGGGCGGTCTGGTGCACGGTGAGCGCGGTCTCGTTCATGACCGGACCGTAGGGCGGGAATGCGCCCCCTGGGCAGCCGGTTGGGCTCATGCGACGCACCGTTCCATGAGCAGTTCTCATACGTTGAGGTGAACGCCCCGTGGCCCGTACGAGCGACTCCGATCTCGCCCCGCACGAACTGCGCGTCCTGGTGGCGGTCGCGGACACCGGCGGCTTCTCGGCCGCGGCCGGCACGCTCGGGCTGACCCAGTCCGCGGTCTCCCACTCGGTGCGCGGCAGTGAGCGCAAGATCGGGGCGGTCCTCTTCGAACGCGGCCGCGCCGGCGCCCGCCCCACTCCTGCCGGAGAGAAGGCCGTCGCGCACGCGCGCCGCATCCTCCGCCTGCTGGACGTCCTGACCGCCGAGGCGCGCGGCGCGGGCCGGCCCGGTGCCGCGGAGGGGCCGCTGCGGATCGCGGCCTTCCGCAGCGCGGCCCTCCACCTGCTGCCGCCCGTCCTGCGGCGGCTACGCGCCCGACACCGGGATCGAGCCGCGGGTGCGGATCGTACGCGAGGTGGGGCGCGGCACTGCGGGCGAAGTGGCCGACGGGAAGGCCGACATGGCCATTGCCGCACTGGGCGGCTCGGTGCCGCTTCCCCCGGGTCTGGTCGCGAGCGGTCTCCTTGAAGAGCCGTATGCCCTGGTGCACCCGGCGGGTCACGCCGCCCCGCGCTCGCTGCCGCTGGTCGACTGGGCCGAGAACTGCGGCTCGTACACCCGCGAGTGGTGGGCCGCGCAGGACTGGATCCCGAAGGCGACCGTCGAGGCCGAGGACGACGGTGCGGTGCTCTCCCTGGTGAGCGGAGGCCATGGAATGGCGATCATGCCGGCGCTCTCCTTGGTCGGAGCCCCGGGCTCCGTCGAGATCTCCGACCTCGGCCCCGCCCGCCCGGCACGTCGGGTCGGCTACGTCACCACCTCCGAACTGGCCGGATCCGCTGTCGTGCGCGCCTTGGTGCGGGAACTGCGGGCGGCGGTCCCGCGGGGTGAGGGCCTTCTCAGCGCGGTCGCGAGCCCGGCGGTGCGCGCTGACTGAACGGGGACACCGGCGCTCCTGCCACCCGACGCAGGGGAGCGTCCGGGGCAGGAGCGTCCGGCGGGGAGTCCCGGGGTGATCAGGTGGTCCAGATCTGGAACTCCGAGACCTGTCCGGCCGGCCAGCCGGTGTTGGTGTTGGCGCCGATGTTCAGGCGGAAGTAGCGCTGGGTGGTGGCGGGGAAGGTGATGGTGACGGTGTTCTGGGTCGCCGGGTCGAAGGTGTAGGCCGTGGAGGGTTTGATGGGGGTGAGGTTCTTGCACCCAGTACCTTCAGCCGGCTGCCGATGCGGCGGGCCGGGACGGACACGGACGCCGTCGCGGCGAGCGCGGGCGCCCTGCTCCGCACGCGCCGGGGGTGCTCCGGCATCCCGCTGGAGGGGCAGCGGGCCGTCACCGGCCGGCCGGCGTGAGGGATGCCGGCGGCACAGGCCACCGGCACCCCTGTCAGTCCGCCAAGGGAGCCGTCAGGTTCCCGATCCGCGTGACCGCCCAGCGCACCATGATCACCGTCACCATGGCGCTTGCCGCGACAGCGGTGACGATCGAGGCGGCCGAGCCGGAATGCAGCGCGGTCAGGAACGGGAGGACCAGCGCGACCACCGCCGCCAGCGCCCCGGCTCCGTACCAGACCAGGAACAGCACCGGGCCCAGGCTGCCGGTAGGAGACTGAGCCGGCGACATCAGCAGATGGTGCTTGGTCGCCCCCCGGCAGGCGTTGACCAGCGAAGCGCCCACCAGCGGCGGCACCAGGGCCGGTGCCAGCAACGCGCGAGCCCCCGCACCTTCCCCGGCCAGCACCCCCGCCGCCACCAGCGCGCCCACCAGCCCCAGCACGACGGGCACCGCCGTGTGCCGCAGCATGAGGTCCCGGTAGGGATACGGCGACCACGACCCGCGCCGCGTGTCGTCGGTCTCCACCCGGGCCGGCTCCAGCAGCTGGGTCAGCGACCAGTAGCCGAAAACCAGTGAGGCCAGCGCCGCCGCCACGCCCGTCCCGCCGTGCGCCGAGGCCGCCAGCACCGCGCCCAGCACCGCGAGCACCCCCAGCACCACCGCCCGGCCCAGCCGGCCCGGAGTCCGCAGCAGCGCGAGCGTGTCCCGCCACGGCACCGCCAGTTCCGCCCGACGGGGCGCCGGCAACCTCCATCGCGCCGACCGGCCCCCGCCGGTGACCCCGGCCACCGCCTGCCGCGCGGTACGGAACTCCACCGTGCGCAGCGCGGCCATCACCCCGGTCGCGGTCCGCGAACGCCGCCGTACCGCGGACAACGCCAGCGACCCGGTGAAGCGGTGTGCGGCGGCCAACGCGCCGGCCACCACCACCGCCAGCAGGACGCCCGCGGCCCAGCCTCCCGGCAGCGCGGCCGGCGTGGGGGCCAGCGCGGCCAGCCCGGCCCAGCCCCAGGGCCCGGACCACAGCTCCACCCGTTCCAGCCCCGGCAGCCGGTCGCCGCCGGCCGCCAGCACGGTCTGCGCCACCAGCGCCAGCACCGCCATACCGACGTACGGCGTGGCCAGCCGGGCCCAGCGGGCCACCCGCTCGCTGCCTTCCACCGCGGCGCCCAGCGCGGTCGCCAGCAGCGGCAGACCGCAGCCGCCCAGCAGACACCAGCCGAACGCGGCCGGCAGCCCCACACCGACCGTCAGGCCCAGCGCGACCATGCCGATCGCCGAGACCAGCAGCCCGGCTCCGCCGGAGATCGCGGCCGACCCCCAGAACCACGGCCGCAGCACCCGGGCGACGTCCACCGGCTGGGCCAGCAGCCAGTCCACGGTCTCCCGCGGCGGCACCACCGGCCCGCGCCACTGGGCGTCCCAGGCCGCGACCAGCAGCCATCCCAGCCCCAGCGCGCAGGACCCGGCCGGCAGCGCGGCCAGGATCGCCGGTCCGTGACCGGAGTAGTCGGCGCCCATCGACTTCTCGAGGAAGAGCCCCATGCTCGGCAGCGCTCCCCACACCACAAGGAGCAGCGCCACGCAGTACAGGGTGTAGGCGATCTGGCCGGTCTTCTTGCGGCGGTGCGGGGTGCGCAGGTCACGGACCAGCCGCAGCGTCTCCCGCGTCCAGTCGTCCTCGTCGGACCAGGCCGCGGCGTGCTCCCCGGTCTCCTCGGTGAGGGTGGTCACCGGGCACCGTCCCCGTTCTCGGCCAGCCAGGTCAGTCCGTCGGTCCCGGTGGCGAGCACCTTGTCCGGGTGGCCGTCGGCCACCACCTTGCCGTCGCTGAGGACCAGCACCCTGTCGGCGACCGCCCGGGCCAGTTCTCCGTGGTGTGTCACCAGCAGCACCCCGACGCCTTCCGCGGTCTCCTTCTTGATCAGGTCCGCCAGCTGCCGCCGCGCGCCCGGGTCCAGTCGCTGTTCCGGCTCGTCCAGCAGCAGCAGGTCGCGCGGCCGGACCATCGCGGAGGCCAGCAGCAGGGACTGGAGCTGCCCGGAGGACAGTGCCCCGGGCAGCGCGTCGGCGTGGTCGGTCAGCTTCCGCTCGGCCATCACGTGGCCGATCCAGTCGCCGGCGTCCTCCACCCCGTGGGCCACCGCCACCAGCTGCAGATGCTCGCGCACGGTCAGGTCGGGGTAACAGGCCGCGGTGTCGCCGACCACCGCCACCCGGGCCCGGACCGCCGGGTCGTTCTCGTTCATCGGCTTGCCGTCGAACGTCACCGTGCCGGTGCTCGGCCTGTCCCGGCCGGCCGCTATGCGCAGCAGTGTCGACTTGCCCGAGCCGTTGTGGCCGAGCAGCGCCACACACTTCCCGGACCGGAGTCGCAGGTTCATCGTGGCCAGCGCTGTGCGCTTGCCGTAGACCCGGCTGACGCCGCTGAGTTCGAGCAATGGTGGTGCACCCATGTCGCCGGGCCTCTCGTCAACCGCGAACGCTGTCCCCGCTTCGACCTCGGGATGACGGCCCGGAGCGGCCCGGCCATTCTCCACGCTCCGCCCAACCGGGGGCCACCGGCCCTGGGTGTCCTTGGTCCACTCCGCGTGCGGGGCGCCGGCGAGTCCGTTTGTGAGGGGTCGCGGTCCATGAAGACCCGGTGGTCGGCTTGCCACAGCGCGGTCTGCCGGTCGACGGTGGCCGACGGCAGTCCGGCGGCGGAGCCGGGGTCCGCTCCGGCGCGGGCACGAAGTTCCGGGTGGACAGTCCGTGCGGGTGGAGCGGCGGCAGGGCCTCGGCGGCCTTCGGGGACTCGCGGCACCACGGCGGCAGGATCGCCGAGGGGAACCCCCGCCTGCGCTCGCCCGTGGCCTCGTCGGTGCGCTTGTCGTCGACCCTCGGCGCCTTGACCTCCACCACCCGGCCGACGTGGTGGCCTTCCGCGGCTGGGGTCACCGTTGCGCACCACCAGGCGTCGGTGCACCGCACGAGCGTCCGGCCGTCTCCGCTGACCGCGACGGCACCGGTCAGGTCCGTTCCCCACGTCGCCGCGTCCCACCGGCCGTCGGCGAGGTTCCAGCGCACCAGGCGGCCCTGGGCGCCTTCGGCCCCGCCTTCCCGGGTGATCCGGCCGATCACGGTCCTCTCCGGGCCGAACCACGCCTGGGCCGTCTCCCATCCCTTCGGTGCGCGCAGCGCTTTGCCCACGAGCCGACTCCCGCCCTTCGACAGAGCGCGGACCGGACCGGTGGGCTCCGCAATGATCTACGGAAGCGAGTCCCACCGCGGCGATTCTCGGATCTCGCGGCGCTCGGGCAGCGTGAAGGGCCCCGGCCTGTTCGGACAGCGCCAGGCCGCCGAGCACGCCGAGGTCCCACAGGCCCGGCCGGGTCGCCGGGCGCGTCTCAGCTCACGGCCTGCTTCACCAGCGCACCAATCCGCGCCTCCACCTCGGCCGTCACCTCGGTCAGGGCGAAACCGGCCGCCCACATCGTGCCGTCGTCCAGCTTCGCCTGGTCGCTGAACCCGAGCGTCGCGTAGCGCGCCTTGAACTTCTCCGCGCTCTGGAAGAAGCACACGACTTTGCCGTCCAGCGCGTAGGCGGGCATCCCGTACCAGAGCTTCGGCGCGAGGGCCGGGGCGACGGCTGTGATCACGGCATGGACTCGCTCGGCCATGATCCGGTCCGAGTCCTGCATCTCGGCGATCTTCGCGAGGACGTCCTGCTCCGCCTCCGCCGCCTTGTCCGCACGCGAACTGCGGCGGGCTGCCCGCTTCAGTTCTTGGGCGCGGTCCTTCATCGCGGCCCGCTCCTCGGCCGTGAATCCCTCGTGCGTGCTGCTTTCGGTGCTGCTCATGGCAGATCATCTCCCCTTGAGGATCGGCGATGTTGTGCAACCTGGACGCGTCGGTGGCGGCGTGCCGCCACACCCTGCATCGGCACGCGGCGTGCCGATCGAGTCGAATACTGCGCGCAACCCGCGAAATTGTCAACGGCACGATGCGTGCCGATAGGATGGCGTCATGCCCGCCACACCGAGGCGCCGAGGCGCCGCGCGCACCGAAGAACTGCTGCAGGCGACGCTCGATCTGGCTGCGGAGGTGGGTTACGCGGGCCTGAGCATCGAGGCGGTCGCCCGAAGCGCCGGGGTCGGAAAGCACACGATCTACCGGCGCTGGCCGTCCATGCCGGCACTGCTGCTCGACGCGCTCAGCCGCGTGTGGACCAGCGACCTGGACTACCGCGACACCGGGGACGTCCGCGCGGATCTGCGCGAACAGTTCCTGCGCTCAGGCCTCACCCTCTCCAGCCCGCCGATCGGCCCCGTCTACCGCGCAGTCATCGCCGAGGCGCAGGCCGACGCCACGCTGCGGGCGACCCTGCACGAACGATTCCTGGTCACCGTCGAGCAGCGCACCCTCGACCGGATCACCCGCGCCCAGCGCACCGGTGAACTGACCGCGGAAGCGAATCTGGAATTCGCCGCCGAGGTGCTGTGCGGCACGCTGTACTACCGCAGCCTGCTCTCGACCCGCCCCATCGACGAGGACGCGGTCGACGGCCTGCTGGACATGTTCATGGCCGCCTACGGAACCAGCGGATCACGGGCTGGGCTGGAGGCCGCGGAGCCGGGTGACACCGCCGCGTAAGAGGTCGTTTTCTCCCGTTGTTTTATCCTGTGATGCGGACTTGGTTGGATGCCGATGCTGGCACTGACCGGCGATGTCCGTCGGTGGGAACCCCGCCGGCTGCGACTGTTCTCCGCCGCCGCCCAACTCGTCACCACCGGCCGCCGCCGCATCCTCCACCTCGCGGGGCACTGGCCATGGACCCACGTGATCACCGAAGCCCTGCAACGACTCACGGCCCTACCGAACCCCGGCTGACCAGCAACTTCCCGTCCCCACGATCAGCACCACCCGACCGGAGCCGTGGAACCCGGCGCCCACCCGACGCGACAACCCGGCCACAACCCTGCCCACCCCACCCGCAGAAAGAGCCGCCCCCGAACGAGCCGAAAGGGCCCGCCAACAAGCTGACGGACCCTCACGCAAAATCGAGGCTGGAGCTGGTCTGGTCAGGAGCGGCCTCGACGGTTCATGATCGCGATTTCGGTGACCCTCCGTTGCCCCAGCACGGAAGTGATCCAGAACCAGTGTCCAGAGACCGCCGACATCGAGGACCCTGCCGCCGGGCCGGTCATGGGCGGCAGGCTGGCAAGATGCTGGGAGTGGACGTCAGCGTGCGGTTGCGCTCGGCTCGTTCCGCAGCGAGGACGCTTTCCAGTACAGCGGGAAATCGTCGCAGAGCCTCTTTTCTCAGAGTCACGTAGCAGCGTGTGCCCTCCATCCGTTGCCAAGTGAGTCCCGCCTCACGAAGGGTCTTCATGTGGTGACTGAACGTGGACTGAGCGATTCGAACGGTGAAGTCTGTGCGCACATGCTCGTTGCCGTCCGCGAGGACGCCCATGATGTGCAGGCGGACAGGATCACCCAGAGCCGAGAGCACCGCGGCGAGGGTGACCTCTTCGAGGTCGGGGTGGCTTACTTCCTTGGGCACAGTCGGGAAGCATACATCGATTATCGACGATTTTCGATGTAGTGTCCCTCTCGTGGACACCCGACTGTGCCGATGTTTGCCGGGCGGTCGTGTCCTGACGCAAGTCGTACGGCAAGAGGAAGACGCATGATGGAACACC
Source organism: Streptomyces sp. NPDC001070 (assembly GCF_053598835.1). Taxonomy (NCBI): domain Bacteria; kingdom Bacillati; phylum Actinomycetota; class Actinomycetes; order Kitasatosporales; family Streptomycetaceae; genus Streptomyces; species Streptomyces sp. NPDC001070. The sequence continues at coordinate 24,244 of NZ_JBSFLB010000013.1, read as the reverse complement.
AGCACGCCCGACCCCTTCATAACCGCGTCGTCATCGTCACCGGAGCCGGTACGGGGATCGGCCGGGCAACGGCGGTCGCGATGGCCGAAGCGGGGGCGCACGTCCTCGGTGTCGGACGACGCCAGGTGGCCCTGGAGGAGACTGCCGCCATGCACCCCGGCATCGCGACTCTCGCCACGGACCTGCGCTTGGAGCATGCCCCTGAGCTGATCATCGGTACGGCGATCGACCGATGGAACCAGCTTGACGTGGTGGTGAACAACGCTGGCGCCACCGCACGTGTCTCGTTCGACGAGGTGACACGCTCGCGCATCACCGACCTGTTCGACCTCAACGTCATCGCACCCACCATGCTCGCCCAGGCAGCGTTGCCTCACCTGCGCCGCAGCAACGGCTCGATCATCAACATCTCCAGCACCTACGGTCATCGCCCCCACCCGGGCGGTGCCCACTACGGGGCGACCAAGGCCGCCCTGGAACAGCTGACGCGGACCTGGGCGGTCGAGCTGGCCGAGGACGGAATCAGAGTGAATGCCATTGCCCCCGGTCCGACCGAGAGCGAGGCTCTGTCCGTCAGCGGGCTCACGGAGGAGGAGGTGATGAAGGTCAAGAAGGAGCAGGCATCCCGGATCCCTCTGGGAAGGAGGGGAGAACCGGAGGAAGTCGCGTCTTGGATCGTCCGCTTCGCAGATCCCACCGCAACGTGGCTGACGGGCCAGGTTCTAACGATCGACGGAGGCCTCGAACTGATCTGAATACGCTTTTCCGGTGATCCACCGGGCATCAGGCCCCAGCAGAAATGCGACGGCTGCGGCGACGATCTCGTCGTCCTCGCCCATCCCTCCCAGCGAGACACCCATGCTTTCGGCATGCCCTCCGCGAGTACCTGCTCGCTCCCGTGTGACGCGGAACGCGGCGACCACGCCGTCTGCCAGTCGGCCGTCGTCTGTCCAGCCCGGCGTGCGGACCGGTCCGGGCGACACCGCTTTGACCCGGACTCCACAGGGCGCGAACTCCTCCGGCAACTGGTCGACGACCATACGAACGGCGGTCGCGGTTAAAGAGTTGGTCAGCTCGGCCGTGTGGTGCTCCGCGCCGGGTCCGTACATGTCCCAGATCGCCGCCGTCACCGCCGCCTCGAGCGCAGGGTCACCGGCTGTGGGGAAGGAGCCGAAGTCCAAGACCGCCGCCGGGTCTGCGGCGTCGTCGACGTGGATGTTGGGCGGGACCAGACCACCGTGGATGGCGGTTACGGGGGTCGTCGGCAGGCCTCGCAGCGATTCAGTGGTCCACTCGACCGCCCAGGACAACCGGGGCACCGCCGCGGCGAGCACGTTCCGGTGCGGGCGAGCGGCACGCTCGGCCAGAGCGGCCAGCGCCTCGGGGAAGCGGGTGTGACCGTCCCGCAGCGGGCGGTCGTTGCCCTGGACGGTCAGCCGCCGCATCCCGGGCGATCCCGGCACAGACGCCACAGGCCAGGCAGCACAATGAGTGCTCAGTCGGTCCCACACTACGATCAGGGCCTTCAGCAGATGGTGGGCGTCGTCCAGCAGGCGGGATGGAGTCGCTCTCGGCGAGAGAGCGGCGCCCGCCCTTGCAGCCCGCGTGCCGGCGCAGCCGGCAGCACAGGCTGGCGGGCAGGCCCGGTTTGAAGCAGAGCAGCCCGGCCGCCGACAGGCGGCCGGGCTGCGGCCGGACACCTTCACGGTCGGGGCGATGCAGCGCCTGGCCCGGGTGCGGCCCTTGAGCGGACGGCCGGTCATAACAGTTTCGTCTTGAAGCGGATGAAGGCGCCGGTCGCCGGCCGGGAGGTTTTACCTCCTGCCAGGTCACCTCCCCATGCGGTGATTGCGTCCTCATCGCGTTCAACTGCGGGCCGGGCGGGCATCTGCACGCTGTAGCCCGCGCAGTGCAGCAGCCGCGTGACGCCGGAGACGCTGTACGAGAAGTGGAACTTCCGGCCGATCAGCGGCGCACCAGGAGCAAGCCGGAAACGTCGATGCCGTCCCTGCACCTGCGCCAGGCCGGCCACGTGCACGTCAAACCGCTGCTGTTCCAGCAGGTTCTGGCCGAGACAGAGTGGCGAAGAAGCTGGCGGACGAGGACCGGCGCGGTCTGACCGCCCTGTTCGGGTCCAACGTCACCCGTACGACACCTTCCGCCCGAACAAGCGGGGGCGCGACCCGCCTCCCTGGCTGTTCCCCGTGCACGGACGTACGCCGTCGGATACCTCCGCGCTTGTGTGAGCCGGGGCGGCTCGCACAAGCCGCCCGGCTGATTCCACCAGCAATTGCACGGCGGTGGAGGCTTCGGCGGCCTCCATCACCCCGGTAGCGCCGTCGAGGTCAGCTGCCCACGGGGTACCGGCTGGTGATCGCGACGCGGTTGAAGGCGTTCATCACGGTTGCCAGCCAGGCGACTGCCGAGATCTGGTCGGCGGTGAGTATGGCCGCGGCGGCGTTGAAGTCCTCGTCACTGACGTGTCCGTCCGGCACGCGTGTGATCGCCTCGGTGAGGCGGAGGGCGGCGCGGTCGGTGTCGGAGAAGTACCCGGTCTCTGCCCAGGCGGGCAGCACGGCGATCCGGTCGGGGTTCTCGCCCTTCTTGAGGGCGTCGTGGGTGTGCATGCGCAGGCAGAACGCGCAGCCGTTGATCTGGGAGGTGCGGATCCTCAGCAGCTCGACCAGAAGCGGGTCGAGGCCCGCTGCGGCGGCGGCCTTCTCCACCTGTGACGACAGGGCGATGAGGGTCTTGTAGGCGGCCGGGTGCTGCTCGCCGATGTTGACGCGCTGGGGGTCGGTCATGGTTCCTGTGCTTCCTTCGTGTGGTCCGCGCCGCGCTTGTCGGGCACGTCTTGGTGGTGGATGGGGCGTGCTCCGGCAGGGGCGGAGCACGTGAAGAGTGTTGCCGCCCCGCTGCATGCCCCGGGGTTACGACTTCGGGTCTTCGACCTTGAGCTTGGCCCCGGTGTCGGAGACGAAGACGACCAGGAGCTTTGCCGGCTTGGTCCGGCTGGCGTTCTCGGTGAGGACATGGTGGGCGCCCGGCTGCTCGACCCAGTTCTCGCCCTGGTGGTAGGTGGTCACGGGCTTGTCGTCGAGCTTGCTGCGCACGGTGCCTTCGAGGACGTAGGCGTAGACGAACGCCTGGCCGTGCCGGTGCGGAAGCGCGCTTGCGCCGGGCGGGAAGGCGACGATCGCTGAGGTGAACGTCTTGCCCTTCACATTCGTAAGCGCCTGCTGGAGCAGCGGTGTGAAGGTTTCGACGGGGCGCGTCGATGCCGCGACCGTCGCCTGCGCCTTGGCGTGTGCGGGCTGGTCGGAGGTCGAGCAGGCCGTGGCCCCAGTCAGCGTGGCGGCAGCCAGCAGGCCGCCGGCGATTCGTATTCCGATCACAATGGGTCTCTCGATTCAGTCTTCCGTGACGCGGATGATCGTCTTGCCCCGGGTGCGCTTGCCGTGGCCATCATCGCCACAGACCAGCACCCCGAAGGCAGCACCTCGCCCGAGACGACGCCCGTCGCGAGAACGACTCACACGTTTCATCACGTTGCCTTTTATGGCGTCCTGATCAGCTCGGCCAGGGAGCGCCCAGCATGCGCTCGACCGTAGTGGTGCGGCGGAAGCCGGGAATGAAGTGCTCCAGCACATCGGAATTCACGGTTCCGTTCGTGGTCTCGGGGCGGTGCTTGAGTCCGTCGACGTAGGCCTGCAGGAACTCGTTCTTGAAGTCGCCCCGCGGATGGGTGGCGGTGATCTCGTCCACCTGGCTGCGGTCCAGCTCGTCCAGACCGAAGCCGAGCACGTCGGTCAGAACCCCGAAGTACGTGATGGCGATCTCCGGGCCCATCCGGCCGGGAATTCCCGGCGTCGTGTGCAGCGCGATCGCCGTCCACACCACGTCGGCGGCCGTGGCCGGGAAACCACGGTCGAGCATGAACTTGCGTGCGTGGTCGGCTCCATCGACCTCGAAGCGCTGCTCTACGTCGGAAAACGGCGTCAAGAGGCCGGTGTCGTGGAACATGGCGGACAGGTAGAGAAGCTCCGGGTCGGGATCCAGGCCAAGCCTGCGAGCATGAATGGCGCCGAAGACGAAAACGCGCCGGGAGTGGTGGTAGATGAGGGGGCTAGTCATCTCCTGCATGAGGCGGGTGGCCTCGGCGACCACCGCCGTTTCAGGAATCTCTACCCCCGCGATGGTCTCGCTCACGACCTCTGCTCCTTCGGATATCGGTGTGTTACGAATGGACGGTGCGTCCGTCTTCCACACTGCCAGCCACCCGGCGTCCGGCGCTCCCTCGGTCCGGCCATGAGTCACCCGAATCCGGACAGGCAGGCGGCGGCATTGGAGGCTCCGCCACGCATCGGGTCGCGATCCTCGTCTACGACGGGGGCAAACTTCTGGACGTCGTCGGCCCCGCGGAGGTATTCGGGGAAGCGAACCGGCTCGGTGCCGACTACACGATCGTGCTGGTGTCACCGACCGGTGCCGATGTCACCTCGTCCATCGGGATCCGGATCGCGGTCGACGCCGCCGCCACGGAGCCTGCTCCTGACACGTTCCTGGTGGCTGGCGCAGACCTCTACCCGCGCACACCTGTGCCCCGTGATCTGATCGAGGCCACGCGAACACTGGCGGTCGGGGCCGGCCGTGTCGCTTCCGTCTGCACCGGAGCCTTCATCCTCGGCGCCGCCGGCCTCCTGGACGGCAAGCGCGCGACCACGCACTGGAAGGTCGCGCACGAGCTCGCCGCCCGCTGCCGGGCCAGCCGCGTCGAACCGACGCGATCTACGTCCGTGACGGCACCACCTACACCTCGGCAGGCGTGACCGCCGGAATCGACCTGGCACTGGCACTCGTCGAGGAGGATCACGGCCCTGATCTCACCCGCGACGTCGCCCGCGCCCTGGTGGTCTATCTGCAGCGTTCGGGCGGCCGGTCGCAGTTCTCTGCCCCACTGCAAGTACCGCCGCCCCGGGGAGTGCCCGGCCATGGCTGCGAGTGCTTGTGGGGTGATGGCCTTGATGGCGCCGGGTGGGATGGCGTGTCCGAGAGCGTCGATCGGTGCCTGTCTCCTTGACCGGGAGATGCGGCCGGTGCCGACGCCGCACAGGGTGGCCAGGGTGGTACGGGGAGTCTTCCAGCGGCGGGTCAGCAGCCAGCCGGTGCTGGTCCCGTCGGCATACCGCACAGCCGAAGACAGCAGTGCGCGAATCCCGAGCCGATCAGCCAGCCCCAGCGTGCGGGCCGCCAGGCGCAGAGAACCCGCCCCCGTCCCCAGACGACCCGAGCCACGCCACCTCCAGGCGCAGCCCAGCCCCGGCCAACTCCCGCCACGGCGCCAGCAACACCTCGGCGACATCCTCCCGGCCGGCCGACAGAGCGCGCACCGGCTCCGACGCCGGCCCCAGCAGCACCACCAGGTTTTCACCGGCGTGGGCGCGCAGCATCGGCCAGGACACGACCCGAGGCCTGCCCTCAGCAGCAGCGTGAGCAGCCGACACCAGACGGCACAGCCGCCCCCATCCCGCCAGCGACTGTGCCAGCAGCGTCACCCGGAACCGCGGCTCGACGACATGGGCGCCACCCCGCACCGGGGTGCGACGACGCGGCACCACGCCCGGGGCCCGGCACGCCCCCCGATGCCAGACTGGACGGGGCGACAGCAACATCAACGCGGAACACCGGCCGCACCCCTGCCGCCGCGCAGGCCTTCGCGAAGCGGACAGCCCAGCACCAGGGCGACGGCCGGGCGTCCGGGCCGCCCGCGGTACTCGCCGGCGGCCCGCTCCTGCACCTGCTGCGCGCTGACGCCCGTGCGCATCCACACCTGGGCGGTGAAGCCGTTGAGCAGCAGGGTGTCCCAGCCGGTGGCGGGGAAGACGTCGACCCAGGTACGCCCGTCCCCCTCGTGCACGGCTCCCGCGTCGACCGGATCCTTGCCCGCGGCGATCCGGCACAGCACGTGCAGATAGGCGCTGGCGTTCTGGGCGAGCGCCCAGGGAGCGCCCATCCAGTCCTCGGCCGCCCACGGGGAGTCGGGGCCGTAGCCCTTGGCGCAGGCTCCGGCTGCGGCCATGTCCTCGGCGCCGTCGACGATGCGCGGCAGCAACCGCTCCAGGAGCGCTATCCGCTCGGAGATCGGGGTGGCGGCCCACGATTCGGCGCCTTCGCGCAGTTCGGCAATGGCACGGTCCAGCAGTTCGGTGTCGATGGCAGGGGCGGTCGCGAGTTTTGGCTCCAGAGGTGGTCGGGGCGGGTGCGGCGGGTCAGGCGTTCTGGCGGGCGGCGTCGCGAGCCGGGTCGATCAGGGTGAAGGCCGCGACCGCTCCCAGCAGGAGGAGGGCACCTGAGACCAGGACGGCGGTCTGGTAGCCCGTCACGCCCTGGCTGTCGACCAGGCGTCCGACGACGGCCGGGGCGATCAGGCCCGCGGTGGTGACCACGGCGTTCATCGTGCCCAGGGCACCGCCGCGCCTGGCGGGCGGGGCCAGCTCGGCGATCGTGGTGACCGCGACGGTCGCGAAGGATCCGCCCAGCCCGAAGCCGACGACCAGCAGCGCGGTCTTCGCCCCGGCACCGGGCACCAGGGGAAGGGCCAAGCAGGCCGCGGCCCCGAGCAGCAGCAGACCGCCCCCGACCCTGCCACGCGCCCACCGGCTGCCGACCCCGCGACGCATCAGCCGGCCGGTGAGGGCCGCCTGGCCGAGCAGCACGACGGCTCCCAGCGCCCACGGCAGAGCGACCAGCTTTCCGGAGACGGCGGCGGAGTGGCCGAGACCGTTGCGCAGATAGGAGGGCATCCACACGAGCATCAGCGCCACGCACCAGTAGGTGGTGAAGTACGCGACGGTGGTGCCGATCCAGGTACGGCTCCCGAAGATCTGACGGTAGGGGAGCGTCGCCGCGGACTCGCCGGACTCGGCTGAAGGTATCTCCGGGGTATCGGAGTCGTACGTCCCTTCGCCCCCGAGCACCGCCCACAACAAGGCCCACACCGCTCCGGCCGCCACGACCACCCAGAGCGCGGCGCGCCAGCCGTGGTGTCCGATGACCCAGGTCAGGCTGGGGGCCGCGGTGATCACGCCCAGCGTGATGCCCAGGGTCACCAAGGCCCCGGGCAGGTTCCGGCGGTGGTTCGGGAAGAAGGACAGCGCCGTCTGCTGGGCGACCGGGAAGGCAGGGCCCTCGGCGGCCCCGAGAACGATTCGCGAGCCGATCAGCACAGCCAGACCGCCGCCCAGAGCCGCGGGCGTCTGCGCGGCCGACCAGAGCATGGCCATGATCAGCAGCAGCCACTTCGGCCGCACTCGGTCCGACAGCAGACCCACAGCTGCGGCCGCCACGGAGAACAGCAGGAAGAAGGCGCTGTTGGCGAGCCCGAACTGAGTGGCGGTGAGCCCCATGTCCGCGCGGATCTCGTCTGCCGCAAGGCCGAACACGGATTTGTCCGCGAAGTTGACCATCATGAAGACCACGAGCATGCCGGTGACGATCCAGGGACGAGCGCTGGACCTCCGATCCGCTGACGGAGCTGTGTTGAGTGGTCTGGCCGGGGTGTCGGCAGCGGTCACAGGAGTCCTCCGTAAGGAAGGTGGGCGTGGACAACGCAGGGAGGAGCGCATGCGCCGCGTCCCGGCTCCCGGTACGGCAGCCGGGATGCGGTGCTCGTTCCGTTGCCGACGGCCATGGCGTCCTGGGCCGGCAGGGAGACACCCGCGATCTCGGCCTTGGGGAAGAACGGGTTCGCCTCCAGTTCGCCCCAGACCCCGGCAAGCGCCAGGTGGTGCTCCGGTCTGAAGTCGTGCCGGTCACTGGAGAAGCCGGCGATCTCGGCACCGATGTGCGGGGTGAGCGGCGAGACACCCCGGAGCCGGCACTCGGCTTCCGGTGTGCCTGGAGCAGTGCGGTCCACGACGCGGCGCCCGAAGTGCGTCAGGGGGTTGTCCAGGATGGACTTGGGCGCGGCGGCAGACGTGGCCATGGGGTTCCTCCAGAGGGCGACCCGCTGATTCGTTACTGACAGTATCGATATCTTCGGTCGCCCCGGCAAGAGCCTGCGGACCGGCTGCTCGCCGAGTTGATCGGTGCGGCCGCGGCGGACAGCGGCGTGCGCGGGGAGTACGCCGCATACGTCGATCGGATGATGAGCGAAACCCGGAGCATCCTCGAGCGCGGGACGGCCCGCGGTGAGGTGAGGTCGGACATCGACATCCGGTCCGCAGCCACGCTCGTGGCGGCGCCACTGGTCTATCGCCTACTGGCGGAACGCGAGCCGCCGGAAACGCGCTTCGTGGACGACCTGGTCGAGCTCGTCGTCCAGGCAGTCGCCCGCCCGGCCTGAGTTGGAACGCCCGCGACCGCGCGGTGGTTTCGCGCTCGAAGTCGCCGCCCGGACCGCGTACATCAGGAACCTGGCTCTGTCGCGGATTCCGGAGGTATTGGTGATCTTCGTTCGTTGAGTGAAGTCCCGCCTGAGCCTGCCCGGCCGGTCGTTGATGGCGCTGCCCTGGGACGCCAGGGCGGCACTCGCCATCTCAACGAATTAGTATGCACGTTCGACTTCAGACCCGGTGGCCCGGTCGGCGATTCCGTCGCGCAGGCTGGACGAACCAACAGCGGCCGCGCTCACGCCCGGTGTGGGGGTCGCCGCCCTCCGCGGTGCGGGTGGTCAGGCCATGGCGGCGATGTACTCCTCGACCGCCGGGACCTTGAAGGGCCCCTTCACGCCGGTGAGGCCGCCGGGCGCGCCCTTGTCCGGCTTGAGGACGTAGCTCTCGGTGGCGCTGGGCCGCCACGAGTCGGAGAAGTCCAGTGCCGGACCGATACCGGGGTCGAATCCGGTCTGCCTGCGGTGCGCGGCGCTGATCCCCTCCCGGCTGAGGTCTTTGGCGGCACAGGCCTCCCGCAGGTCCTGGACCGTGACCGCCATGGCGTTGTGGCCGGTCTCCACGGCCTGGTCCAGCGGCTGGCCGGGGTACTTCGCCCGGTAGTCAGCGACCAGCCTCTCCACCTCGGCGTCGCCACCGTCCAGGGCGGGCAGGGGCGAGACCACCTGGAGCATGTTCAGCAGCGCCGGGGCGGCCGGGGTCTCCAGCAGCTGCGGGTGGTAGCTGGCGGCGCCGGCCAGGAACGGCACGGTCAGGCCCTGCGCGGCGGCGACGCCGACCGCCGACGCGGTCTGCCCGGGGCTGGTACTGACGACGACGGCCTTGACGCCGGCCTCGCCGAGCGCGCGCACCTGGGGGCTCATGTCCCGGTCGGTGAACTTGACCTCCTGCCCGACGAGGGTCAGCTCGTGCTCTCGGGCGGCGAACTTCGCCCCCAGGAGCGCGTTACTCCCGTAGTCGCCCTTGACGTAGATGTAACCGACCTTGTCCCCGGGCTTCAGCCCGTAGGTGCTGACCAGATGGCCGAAGCCGTTGACCATGTCGATGTCGAAGGTGCTGTCGACCAACTGCAGGGTCGGCTGGCCGAGCAGGGCCGAGGAATAGCCCAGGCCGGTGGTCATGAGGCCGTCGTCCGCGATGTCGACGATCAGGGCGTTGTTGATGATGGACGAGCCCAGGAGTCCCGGCATCGCCGCGATCGAGGGCTGGATCTCCCTGTACTGGCTGAAGGCCTTGCCCGCGTCGTAGCCGTGGTCGCGGATGACCAGCTTGAGCTTGCGGCCGCAGATTCCGCCGTCGGCGTTCACCTTCTCCATGTACAGCCGCTCCGCGCGCAGCATGGACCGGCCGGGCGGGCCGTACGGACCGGAGAGGTCGATGAGGACGCCGAGCTTGATGGTGGTGTCGGTGACCCCGGGTCCGGTCCGCACGGAGTGGGGGCCGCCCGTCGTGCCACAGCCGGCCAGCACGGTCAGGAGGGTGGCGGCCAGTGCGACGGGCGATCGGAAAGGCGGTGTCCGGGTCACGGCGGTGCTCCCTTGTTGAGGCTGGGCGTCGGCGCCATGGGACGGGATCGCCCGAGGTTCGGCGAGAGGACGGACGGCTTCTGGTGTTCGGTCCCAACGGAACACGCGCCGGACTGTGGTGCGGCACCGCCGTGATATGCCCGGGTCGACCGTGGGTACGGCGACGAGCGGGACCCCTTCCCGTTTCGGTCACGTTTGCGTCACCAGCCTTCCGGGCCCGGCGAACTGCAGGTAGAAACGCCGGTGCAGAGCGTGACGGCCTCGGACTGGCGCTCCCGGACACCTGAGAGGAACCTCGGATGGCCATCCCCGTGCCGGCGCAGCAGACACCTTCCGCGGACGCCGCCGGGAGCGAGCATGCCGAGTTGCTCAGAGCGGCAGCGCGGCAGGTCCGTCAGCGGGTCGGACCGCTCGCGGCGCACATGGTCGAGCGGATCCGCGACCGGCATCCGGACTACCGGAACCCGGCACTGGTGCCGCCCGGGCTCCTGGGGGAAGCGCAGGGGGCCGTCGCCGCCTCGCTCGAATCACTCGCCGACCCCGGGCGTTCCACCGTGTCAGCCGAGTACCAGTCGTGGATGGCGGAACGCAAGGCGTGGCAGGGAATCCCGCTGGAGTCGATGAGGGGCGCCTACCGCACGGGCGCGAATATGCTGTGGCTGTCCCTGGTCCGTGCCGGGGAGAGCCGGTCGCCCGGGGGGACGCAGTTGATGGCCCGCGCCGCCGCCGAGGTCTGGGACCTGTTCGAGCGGGACGACCGGCTCATGGTGGGCGCCTACCGGCGTGCCCGCGGCGAGGTGACGTTCCACCAGCAGCGCGGCAGGAGGGCACTGGAGGCGCTCCTCGGCGGACGGGTGGAACCGGCAGGGGTCGCAGAGGCGGCAGCGGCGCTGGGCCTTCCCTGCACTGGCCGCTACGCGGTCGTTGTCGTCCGGGACAGCTCCGGATTCCACCGCCGGCCCCCCGCGCGGACCGGGGTGCCCGACGGGCCCAAGGTGCACAGGGCCTTTCCCCTGGGCGTCGAGGTGCTCCTCGCCGAGCTGGGCGACCTTCCGCCCGGCGACTTCGCGGCGGCGCTGGTGCTGCCGACCGGGGCGCAGGCGGGGCTGAGTCCGGTGGTGGAGCAGCTTTCGTCGGTCGGCCGCGCCCGGGAGCTCGCCGAACTCGCGCTGCGCACCTGCACGCGGGGCGGCGAAGTGGCGCTCCTCGACCGACGCTACCCGGCCGGACTGCTGGCCCGTCGCCCGGAGGTGGCGGGGGAGGTCGCCTCCGGACTGCTGGGTGGGTTGCCGGCCGTGGACCCCGTCGAGCGGACGCTTCTCCTGGAGACCCTGGAGGCCTGGCTGGACGCGGACGGCTCCGTCGAGCGGGCGGCAGCCACGCTGTTCTGCCACGCCAACACCGTGTGGAGGCGGCTGCGGCGGCTGGAGGAGGTCACCGGCCGCTCGCCGTCCCGGCCCCGCGACATGGTGCACCTGGCGCTCGCGCTGGACGCCCAGCGGATCGCCGCGCTCCACGGTCGCCCGGGGGCACAGTGACAGAGCATCACGAGGACGCGGGCCCGCAGCAGGACGCCACCAGTGCACTCCTGCGGGAGGCGGCGCGGCACATGCTGGAGCGGTCGGACGAGCTGGCCGACCGGGTCACAGCCCGTCTGCACACCGAAGCGCCCGGGTTCGTCGACCACGGCGGCGACCCGGACCGCTCCCCCGGGGAAATCGCGACGATCATCAGACTGCACCTGGACCGGCTCGTGGAGCCGGAGTGCGACGCGGTCACCATCCGGCACATGCGGGCGGTCGGACGCCGGCAGGCCGAGCAGGGGATGCCGCTCGAGCTGCTGATGCACGCCCTCGCCGTGGGCGGCGCCGTGATGTGGCAGGAGCTCGTCGACACCGTCGCCGCCCATCACCCCGACCGGATCCACCTCATGGTGCACATCGCACCCCGTATGTGGGGATTCCGCGAGCGCAGCGCCGCGATCCTGACCGACGCCTACCGCGAAGCGCTGGGCGCCTGCGCGGCCGACGACAGCGAACTGGCCGCAACGCTCCTCGGCGTACTCCTCGACGGCCGTACGAACAGCCTGGACGTCCGCGCCGCCGCCCAGGTGCTGGGCGTGCCCGCACAAGGCCGCTTCGTGGTCGCCGTGACCAGTGTCCGGACCTCTGCCTCCGGGACGCCGGGCGACGACGCCTTCCCGGTGGGCTCGGGCAACCGGATACTGCGGGCGCCCCGGGGCGCGGGTGAAGTCCTGGTCGTCCTGCTGGGCGACCGGCCGCCGGCCGTACTCGCCCGGCTCCTGAGGGCGGTTCCCAGGCTGCGGGCCGGCGTCAGTCCCGTCGTGGAGGGGCTGTCCGAGCTTCACCAGGCCCTGACCCTGGCAGGGCTGGCGCTGTCCACCTGCTCCGCCGACGACGAGGTGGCCCTGTGGGAGGACCGGGTGCCGGCCGCTCTGATCGCCTTGGACCGGCCGCTCGCCGGTGAACTGGCCGACCGGGTCCTCGGCCCGCTGCGGGAGCTGCCGGACGGCGAACGGGATTCCCTGCTGGGGACGTTCGCAGCCTGGATGGACTGTGACGGGTGTCTCCGGACGGCCGCCGAACGGCTGGACTGCCACCGCAACACCGTACTCAACCGCCTGCGCCGCCTGGAACTGCTCACCGGGCGGCGGCTCGGCCGCCCCCGGGACCTGGTGGACCTGACGCTGGCCGTGGACGTGTTCCGTATTGGGAATCAGTAGCCAGCGCAACGACGGGGTACCAGTGATCACTCAGTGGGATAGCGCACCCCGGAAAGGTGTAAACGCCGCGTCTGGCCCGGGTCGTTGACCGGCAACACCACTGCGCATACGACTGCTTCGGATGTGGGGTGGCGGCGGGCCGCGGCATGGACGCGGTCGCCCTCCTTGAGGTGTTGGCGAGCGGGAACCACACCGCACATGCCCTTGCCCGCACTGACGCCGACCCGAAGCCGGGCGCCGCCCCGGCCTACGACGACGCGGGACGCCTCGACAGCGACCTCCATCAGTGGCGGCCCGCGTCCTGATCTGTGCGGATGTCAGCTTGCGCAAGGGCAGGACGGCTCGCGCACCTTCGGGATCTCGCCGAAGAAGCGCGGAGGTACTTTCTTCACGACTTTATTCATGTCTTGACAGAACATCGACAGGCTGTTTCGATCTGCTCGCGCCCTGAGGAAGGAGGAGGGGGAGAAGTCCCCCGTACGCCGCCCAGCCCCAACAGCACGCGCGAAGGCGGACAGCTGTCACTCGCGATGCGCGCCAGGTCGGGCGCCCTTCCACCGCCCGGTGCGTCGCACTCCTGCATCGCCGAAGGAGTTCCCCGATCTTTCACACCGACGCACCGCGCGGCAGTGCCGCTTGCACCGTTCACACCGCGGCACCCGCACCCGATCAGGTCGGGCACCGCCCGACCTGATGGTCCTCATGCCCATCGACGTGAACACGCCCTTGAGCCGGACCGGGAACTCGGGACATCTCCGAGCAGGCAGTGGCATCACGACAACGTCCAAGGCACAGCGCTCAATTGCGAGGAGCGGAGCCGTCCCGGGCGAACCCTCATCAGCAGCCGGGCTGCGCGGAATCCCAAGTGGCAAGCATCCCTGAGCTGCCATCAGCGCCCAGGCGACAGCAACCCACGGGATCGGTACCGCGCATGACCCGGGTATCCCATCAGAAAGGAAGGACATCGTGAGACGTTCCCTCATCGGGGCAGCCGCAGCTCTCACCTTGGTCGTTCTCGCCGGCACCGAGTCAGCGGCCCCGGCCGCCGTACCGCACCACGGCCGCTCGGTTACGGGCACTTACTCCACGGGGGCCGGCCACGCGTGGCAGCCGTTGCCGAGCGTGAGCTCGGACAGCAACGGCACGGGCGCCCCCACAGATGCGACCGTCGTCGTCGACCCGAGCACCACCCGTCAGAAGTACTCGGGCATCGGGTTCTCCCTGGACGAGACGAGCGTCTCCAATCTGTGGAAGCTCACCCCCGCCAAGCGCGAGCAAGCCGTCCGGCTGCTCGTCGACCCGAAGACCGGTGCGGGCCTGAACCGTTTCCGCCTCACGATCGGCAGCCCCGACCTCATCGAGCACCTGCCCTTCTGGTCGGAGGACGACCTGCCCGCCGGAGTCACCGACGACTTCCAGCTGAAGCACTTCTCCATCCAGCGCGACATCGACCTGCACATCGTCGACACCATCAAGCTGATCCAGCGCTACAACCCGAAGGCCACGTTCTTCGCGTCCGCGTGGAGCGCTCCGGCGTGGATGAAGACCAACAACCAGTTCACGGGCGAGGTCGCGCTCAAGCCCGGAAGCACGACGGACTACTACCAGGTCGGCAAGCTCCGGGACGACTGCATCGACGTCTTCGCCCGCTACTACGTCAAGTTCGTCCAGGCATACGCCCGCCACGGCATCAGCGTCGACGCCCTGACGCTGCTGAACGAGCCCGGCATGGACGTGGTCTACCCGGCCATGGACATCAGCGTCGCCCAGCAGCAGAAGCTCGCCCTCGCGATCAAGAAGGCCCTCCACAAGTCCGGACTGAACACGGGACTCTACGTCCACGACTTCAACTTCTGGGACTGGCGCGACCCGAACAGCACCGCGACGAAGAACTACTACCGCATCTTCAACGACGCCCCGGACGGGTCCGTGACCGGTCGGCAGGTCCTGAACGCGACCGACGCCGTCGCCTTCCACCCCTACTGGGGCGACCCGAAGGTCATGCGCGACGCGTTCGAGCAGACCGGCAAGCCGGTCCACATGACCGAGACCAGCGACCTGTCCGCGGCCACCATCCTGAACGACTTCCGCCTCGACGCGAGCTCCTACATCCTGTGGGCGCAGACCACCGACCAGGACGGTGGCACGCTCCACTGGACGCCCGCACGGGACAACAACGTCGACTGGCAGAAGGTCGCCGAGACCACCAAGTGGCCCGACCGCCTGGTCAAGGTGAACACCACGACCAGGGACTTCACCGTCCGCGACGAGCTCTACACCATGGGGCAGTTCGCCAAGTACCTCACGCCCGGCGACGTACGCATGGAGTCGAGCACGACGGAGGGCGGCGTGAGCAACGTCGTCTACCGGCACGGCGCCGACGGGTTCGTCGCGGTCCTCGGCAACGGCAACAGCACCGACACCACGGTGCGGGTCGTGCTCGCCGGCAGGTCGTTCGTGGTGAAGGTCCCGGCGAACTCCTACGCCACCTACCGGTGGAAGCAGCACATACCCCGGCACAGGCACAACACGGCGCCCGTGGTGGACCCCGTGCCCGACGTGGTGGCGGACCAGTACGGCACGGTGCAGGTGCCGCTCAAGGCCACCGACCGCGACGGCGACCGGCTCGCCTTCTACGCGACCGACCTCCCGGACGGCGTCACCGTCGACTCCGCCACAGGAGTCGTGACGCTCAAGCCGACCGTCGCCGGCGAGAACGACGTGACGGTCGTCGTCACCGACGGCGCCGCACACGCACAGGTGACCCTGCACGTGACGGTACGGCCGCACAGCGCGCCGGTCGGGGTGAGGGTCGAAGCGGAGTCGTACGCCGACCAGCACGGCTGGACGGCGGGCGGGGCCAACTACATCGAGAGCAATCCCGCCGCCAGCGGCGGTGCGAACGTGGGATGGACCGCCGGCGGCAACTGGCTGGACTACGCCGTCGACGTGCCGAAGGACGGCACGTACGACCTGGAGCTGCGCGTCGCCACCGGCACCGGCGCGGCCGTCCCGGGCGCACTGTCCTTCCGTGACGCCGGCGGCACCACGCTGGCCACGGTGTCCGTGCCGGACACGGGCGGCTGGGGCTCCTACCAGTCGGTGCACGTGCCGGTCAGCCTCACCGCGGGAGACCAGACGGTCAGGCTCTTCTGCGAGACCGGCGGCTTCAACATCGACTACTTCCGCTTGTCGTAGCGCTCCCGGCGGCCCGCCGTCACTCCCCCGGCGACCGGCGGGGAATGACGGCGGGCCGCCACCGGACCAAGCGGCGCCGGGACCGCCGCGCCGGGGCGGTTCACTGTCCGTGGTGGCCTTTCCCTGGCTTCACCGTTGCTGCTGGTCAGCGGGGTGCATTCATCCGGCCCTGTTTGATCGTTCCCCGTCTTTACATGGCCTCCGTTCCCATGACGTTCCCATGAGGGGCCCTCGAAGGTCCCTGGGAACGGGGGCGGAGGGTCGGCTGAGGCTGGCTCGGGTGGTCCAAACCGTAAGCACCGCAGACCCCTTGGGGGCGACGAAGACCCGGCGCCCGTCAGGGGGTCGGGGCCCTCGGCAGTCCGCGCGCGCCCTGTCCGGGCCGCTGAGGACAGGCCGGCGGCTCGGACAGGTCCGCGGGGCCGGTCCGCCTCACCTCATCCACCGTCTGGCCCGCCGCCACGCCGTCTGAAGAGGCGCCCGCCCGATTCCCGGGTTCCGTGCGACGGACCTGCCCTCCGGCCGCGTAGAGCAGACGACGGATTCACCCACGGAGGGGAGTGCACGATGACAGCGCGCGCGCTCAAGGGGTCGCTGAGGGGTGCCAGGGGTACGGCGATCGCCGCGGCGGCGATGGCCGTGCTGACCGCGTCGCAAGCGCCGAGGGCGGCCTCGGCCGAAGCCGCGGAACCCGCACGGAAGGCGGCACCCGCCGAGCACGGCCTCAGCGTGTCCGGCGACACCCCGTACCGCACCGGGCTTCCCCCGCTGCGGACGCGGAAGAAGGGCACGGCACAGGAAGTGACGGGCGGCGGCGTCGTGCCTGCGAGTGTGTTCGCCGCGTACCGGCGTGCCGAGGAGGAGCTGGCGCGCAGCGCGCCGCGCTGCCGGCTGCGTTGGCAGCTGTTGGCCGCGATCGGCCAGGTGGAGTCCGGGCAGGCACGGGGCGGCTGGGTGACTCGGGACGGAACCACCGTGACGCCCATCTTCGGCCCGCGGCTGACCGGCGGCGCCTTCGCTGTCGTGGCGGATACCGACGGCGGGGCGTACGACGGGGACGCGGTGTACGACCGCGCGGTCGGTCCGATGCAGTTCATCCCGTCCACCTGGGCCCGCTGGGGAGCGGACGGCAACGGCGACGGACGGACGGATCCGAACAATGTCTACGACGCGGCGCTCGCCGCCGGCCGCTACCTGTGCGCGGGCGGTCGGGACCTGTCGAACCCGGCCGACCTGGACCGGGCGATACTGGGCTACAACCACTCGGACGCCTATCTGCGTGCCGTCAAGGCGTGGTATGCGTACTACCTGACCGGACACCGCGTGGTACCGGACGCGTCCGACGGATCCCGGTCGGTCCAGCCGAAGCCGTCCCGCCCGAAGAGGCAGAAGCCTTCGCCGCCGGAGCCGTCGGACGATCGGAAGCCGGGCACTGGTCCTTCGCGCATGCCGTCGACGTCGCCCACCTCACCCTCCCCCCGCCCGTCCCTCGGGGCCGGGGTCCCGGAGGAGTCCGCGACGCCGCTGCTTCCCCTCCCCGTACCGACCCTCACGCTGCCCGGAGGCGGTGTGCTGCCCGGGGCCGGCCGCTGACCACCGGCTACGGCCGGAACGCGATGGAACCGGATGGGTGTCGAGATCTGTGTGGAAGGGCTGACCAAGTCCTTCGGCACCGTGTCGTCTGGCAGGACGTCTCGCTGACGCTGCCCGCCGGGGAGGTCTCGGTGATGCTCGGCCCCCCAGGGGCGCATGACGCTCACCCGCACCACCGACGGCTGGAAGGTGAGCGGCGTCGACGCCCCCTGACCAGGCCCGCGTAGGTGCCCTCGCGCAGTCGCGCGGGGGGCACCTTTTCGTGGGGAACGGGGCGCGGCCGGGCTGGGATGGCGGGCTTCACTGCGGTCGAGCTGTGGTGGCCCGGGGGCGGCACCCTCGCCCCCGGGCGATCTGCCTCACCCATTCCTGCTGACCCCCCTCAGCACCCGTCCGGCCCGTTTCGAAAAGAGTTCGGCTTATCGCGACGGACGCCTCCTGCCTCCCCGTAGAGCAGACGAAGGCTTCACCCGTACCGCCACACACCACCACCCTTCGTCCGACTCGCGAACCCACGAGGTACCTGTGGCTCTCCTCTCCGCACGTCGTCCTCACCACCACCTGCGGTCGCGGGGGCGTCTCGCCGTCGGGTTGCTGGCGCTCGTCGCCGGAACCCTGCCGAGTACGTCGGCCGACGCCGCCACCCCGTCCTCCGGATCGGTCAGCGACACCGCGCCCATGACCACGTGGAGCGGCGGGCCCTTCGCCCTCCCGAATGTCTCCGGCACTTCCGGGACCGTGAGCTGCGGGAATGGGCAACCCTGCGACGACTACGCCCTGCAGGTGTCGGCGCCCGCGGGCTACGACGCCGGTCACAGCCTGCGCATCGACGTCAGATGGCCTGACTCCGCCGCCGACTTCGACCTGTACGTCCTCGATGCGGACGGCCGGGAGGTGGCCACCTCGGCCTCTTCCAGCGACCCCGAGACCGTGCTGCTTCCGGCGGTGTCGGCGTCGTACGCCGTGCGCGTGGTGCCGTACGCGCCGCTCGGCGACAGCTTCACCGGCACCGCGAGCCTGATCGCCGCTCCGGCCGATCCGCCGCCGAGTACGGCCACGCCGCCGACGTACGCGAACTCCTGGGCACCCGACGCCATCGCGGATGCGCACAACGCCGGTGAACCCTCGATCGGCGTCGACCGTGCGAGTGGCGCCGCGATGTACCAGGCGTACACGTCAACGCTCAAGGTCAGCTACGACAGTGCCGGTGCCGCCACATGGCAGGACAAAAGCGCGAGCGCGGCCAACGGCTGCCCTCAGGGCAGCACCACCAGCCTCGACCCGATCCTGTTCACCGACCCGGTCACCCACCGCACCTTCGAGTCGCAGCTCGCCGGCAAGACCGCCCTGACCTGCTACACCGACGACGACGGTGACATGTGGACGCCGACGGGCGGCTCGGGCATCAACTCCGGTGTGGACCACCAGACCATCGGTGGCGGCCCCTTCGCCACGGGCGGTCCGGGCACCGTCACGTCGTACCCGAACGCCGTCTACTACTGTTCCCAGGACATCGCCGACGCCTCTTGCGCGGTCAGTCGGGACGGCGGTCTGACGTACGGGCCCGCCGTTCCGATGTACTCGCTGCTGGACTGCGGTGGCCTGCACGGGCATGTGAAGGTCGCCCCGGACGGCACGGTGTACGTGCCCAACAAGGGCTGCGGTGGCAATCAGGCCGTGGCCGTCTCCGAGGACGACGGGCTGACGTGGACCGTCCGCAAGAACCCGTCCAGCACCCCCGGTGACTCGGACCCGAGCGTGGGAGTCGGCGCCGGCGGGACCGTCTACATGGGCTACCAGAACAGCGACGGCACGCCGCGTATCGCCGTCAGCCACGACAAGGGCAGGACGTGGCTGTACGACCAGAACGTCGGCGCGGCCCTCGGCATCAAGAACGTCGTCTTTCCGGCCGTGACCGCGGGCGACGACAACCGCGCCGCCTTCGCCTTCCTGGGCACCACCACTGGCGGCAACTACCAGGACGCGGCCAACTTCACGGGCGTCTGGCATCTGTACGTGGCCACCACCTACGACGGCGGCCAGTCCTGGGTGACCGTCGACGCCACCCCCACCGACCCGGTTCAGAAGGGGTCGATCTGCACGGGCGGCACCACGTGCGGCAACGACCGCAATCTCCTGGACTTCATCGACGTCACCACCGACGCCCAGGGTCGCGTGCTCGCCGCCTACGCCGACGGCTGCACCGGCACCTGCGCGACCGGAGGTGCCCAGAACTACGACGCGCTGGCGTCCATCGCCCGCCAGTCCTCCGGCAACACGCTGTACGGCGCGTACGACGCCTTGATCCTCGGCCGCACAAGAAGCCCTAAGGAAGCCACCAGATGAAGCCGTTGCTCCCGGCTGCCGTACTGGCAGGAGCCGTCCTCAGCCTGGCCGCGGTCACCGGATGCTCAGCGGCGAACAAGCACGCCGAGCCCCCGGGGGCGACACCGTACGCGGCGGAGGCCGCAACCGATCCGCCGGCCGGGAATGCGGTCGGCGTCGCGCCCGGCGGCTGTCCCACTGCCGCGTCACTGCCGCTCCCCAACGACTTCCCGGAGAACCTGCCGGTGCCCGACGGCGCGGTCGTGACCTCGGTGGAGCACCGCACCGGCGGCCGGCTCGTCGTCGCCACCGTCGTACGGGGCGGCTTCGACACCACCCTGGCGTTCCTGCACAAGCGGCTCCCAAAGGCCGGCTACATCCCCAAGGAAGGCGAAGTGGAGGAGGACGACGCCGAGTCGAACTTCTCCTCCACGAGCGTCCGGGGCCGCTGGACCCTGCGGAAGATGTCCGACTGCGAGGGAGGGGTGTACCTGACGTACCTGACGTCTGCTGTCTCCTGAAGCCGGCCCCGGCCGAGCCCTCTTCCTGGCCGGTGAAACTGCAAGGGGCCACCTTTCGCGGCGAGCGGTACCACGTGCGCCGTAGACCGAAGGGTGGCCGCCCGCGCCTGCCGATAGCCCGTGGACGCGGCCTGCCCACGAAATCGCCGAGATGTGCACGATCAAGGCCGCAGAAGGCAGGATGGGACAAGGCCGCACGGGTGGTCATTCGCGTCACAACGAACCCAACCCGTGCGGCCGTAGTCACGTCACGGCGTCGTTGTCACTGCCTTTGGATCATTCACGCTCGCCCGGTTTCGGGTGAGGCTGGGCGGGCGCTGCGGTCAACCTGCCTCTCCGGCGGGTGGAGCGAATGCCAGCGGGAAGTATGCGCGCAGGTAGGCGCCGTACCACTGGGGTGACATCGGGCCGCCCCAGCGCGGAGGATCCAAGAGCGCGCCGGGGCGCTCGATCGCCGCCAGTGAGTCCACTGCGGTGCGAAGCCGATCGGCCCACGACGCGTCATCCGGCTGAGGGCTGGTAAGGAGGCCCTCGATCGTGGTGATGTGCAGCGCCTTTTCGGCGATCGACTCCGGTGTGGCCTGCTTGAGGCAGACCCCGTAGCCACCGGAGAGGTACTGGGTCCACTGCTCGTCCGCCTCGGCGGGCCCGTCAGCCAGCCCGAGCTGGTGCGCGGCGCTGAGATAGCGGCTGCGGAACCACTCCGGCAGTGCCTCGGTGTCGCCCGCGGCATCCAGCAGGGCGAAGAAGTCGCGGGCGACCATGTCGGTGCCGTCGTCGAGCCGGTAAGCGGGCTGGGGCAGTCGGCCCTCGGCCATCAGCTTCTGCGCGGCTTGAGCCCCGCCGTCCCGGGATACGGCCAGGTCATTGAGCGCGACGAACTGGGAACGGATGTAGTGCTCGTCCAACTCGGCCAATCGGCGAGCGAGTTCGCGCGGACCGGTCAGCCGTGGGCAGGGCCGTCCGGCGAGGTCGACAGCATCCTGATCGGCAGCAGCAGCCGGATACGTCGGGGGATAGGGCATGCCGACCAGGTTCCCATACAGCACTGACAGCGGCGATCTACAGTCCAACCTCGCTATCGCGCACCAAGTCGTTAGATCAGGCTGAGCACCTTTCACTGTCTGCTGCCCGCGGCCGGGATGCTTGCCTCCAGCGCCTCCATCAGGTCCACGGCCGGCACCGGACCTTCAGCCCGCCCTCGGTCGTGCTTACCAGGAGGACGCCGGGGAGGCGGTGAGCGCACGACGCAGATCCCTTCCGGGTGCCACCGGTACGCGCGCCAGTACACGACGTGGAAGCCGTCGCCCTCGAGGAACGTCCCCTTCGCCTGGACGGCGTCTCGCTCCTTGGCCTGCAAGACACGCGCATGATGTGCCGGTGGAGGGCGGGGGTGGGGGTGGTGAGGTGCGCGAAGGGGCCGTATACGGGGGCGGGTTGTCGCTGGTGCGGTGGCGAATGGGTCTTCGCAGGTCATCGTGTCCGATGCAGGCCGGGGAGCGGAAGCAGTGACCAGGAACTCGGGACCCTGTCCCGCCTTGCCCATCCCGGTGTCCACCTCGCGTGTCCGCCCCCATGGCCCTGGGACGGGGGGCGTTCCCAGCCGAGGAGATCGGGAGCGCTTCCCCTCGTCCATCGGTCCCGAGGGGTGGCGACGGATCGCGGGTGCGGTGGATCCCGGGGGTAGCCGGATCAGGACCGGGGGATGCCCAGGGCGTCGAAGCGGCGCATGAGGGCGGGCTTGGCCAGGTGGGCGGCCCGCAGTTCACCGGCCCGCCGGTCGAAGTCCGAGGTGCCGCCGGTGCGGGCCTCCAGGGCGCGCAGGTCGGCCAGGAGTGCGACGGCGGCATCGTACGCACCGGCGTTCTTCCGGGCGATCAGGTCGTCGACCTCACGCCACGCCTGTTCGGTTCTCTGGGCAAGCGTGTCCAAGCGTGCTTCCCGTGCCTCGGCGGCGGCGCGTGCCCGATCCCGCTCGGCCGCGGCCTGCGCGTTTCGCTCTCGCTGCCTGCGGTCGGTACGGCGGCGGTAGGCCGTGTCGAGGAGTTCGGCCGCGGTGCGCCTGCCGGTTGCGTCACGAGGGCCGGGGACGGTGGTGGCCGCCCGATACCGGGCCAGGAGTCGGGGCCCTGGGGACGCGGTGCTCAGCGCGGCCTCGACCAGCAGGGCGTCCTTGTCGGCGGCGGGGAGACCGGCAATGAAGGCCGCCAGGGCCGTGCGGTCCACGACGTCCGCGGTGTCGGGCCGGCTGCCCTCGGCGGCGGCCGCCAGCAGGTCTGCGTCGACGCGCAGGAAGTCCGCGAGGGCCTGCTGTGGGCCGGTGAGCGAGGCCAGTCCCGCGGGGACGGGCGGCTCGACCTCGCGGGCGTAGTTCTCCTCGTCGTCCTCCGCGAGCTCCCAGGCGGTGAGCCCGGCAAGCCATGCCAGGTACAGCGGCCGCAGGTCTCCCGCCGCGAGTTCGGCACGCAGGCCCACGAACGCCGAGAGCGTGTAGGACGTCTCGAATTCCCACTCGTCGCCGTCCTCCGAGGACACGGAGAAGTCCAGCAGCGTGTGTCCGGACCGGTCCCAGACGGTGAGCGCGTCCTCCATGGCATACGCGTCGGCATGCTCGGCCGGGAGCGACCCGGCGGGCAGGCGCAGGAGGAGGCGACGGCTGCCCCAGTTCGCGTAGTACAGATGGGCGTCGTAGAGCTGCTCGACCAGCTTCGTCGTATCGCCGCGGAAGTCGCCCCAGTGGTACTCGTTGACGAAGCGGGTCGGGGTGATGTCGGCGCGAGTGGACAGCGCGCGCACCTGCCTGACCTGGTCCTCGTCCAGCGGGCGGTCAAGCGCGAGGAACTCGTAGTACTGGTACTCGCTCACGTCCCGGCAGCCTACCCATCCTGGTCCTGCCCTGTTCCCGCGCGCAGAGCGTGGAGCCAGCCGAACGGCCCATTGCTGCGGCGCTCGCGCTCCCACTCGGCCTGCGCTTCGGCTCGTTCGGCCGCGACGCGCTCGCGCTGCGTGCGACAGTGCGGGCATTCATCGCCGCGGGCCAGGCCCGGGGCATCGTCGGGGTCGACGTCGCCGCCGCAGGTCGGGCAGGGCCATAGTGAGGCCTGCCATTGCAGGTACTCGTCCTCATGCCGATGCTCTTCCTCCTCATCAGCTGCCCGCTGGGCGACGCGACGTTGTTCGTCTCGACGGCCGTAGGCATGCAGGTCGTCGGGGTTGCGCAGGGCATCGGTGAGGGTCTGGGCTGAGTCATGTCCGAAGCGCCACCAGATCGCCCCGCAAGGGCCGTGCTGCTGCAGCCGGTCCAGCGCGGTCGCCAGCACAGGCACTGTGCCCTCGTAGTCGCGGTAGCCGTCCCACTCTCCGGTGTTCCCTGCCGGGCGGCCAGGACGCCACATGCCCTGCCAGTGCTCCTCGGATAAGCGTGCGACCTCATGTATCCGTGCTTGCAGTGCCTTGGGACCGACCTGCTTGGTGAACACGAACGCCACTGGTGGGAACCCGTCGCGACCGGGGGCCTGCCAGAGGGTCGACCACAGGGGGACCTGCTGCCCACCCTGGTCCTTCTCGGTGCGCTGGAAGAACCGGCGGTAGCGAACGATCTTGTCTGCCACCTTGGCCGGTGGTTCGGTGCCGTTGTCCACCTCCACGAACAGCACCGGCAGCCCGGCCTCCGGCGCGGTCAGAACCGCGTCGGCGCGCAGGCTGCCCTTGCCCGGAGCGGTGAACGTGCCGGTGACGGGGAGAGCGACCTCGGTGTGCCAGCCGTGCAGTGTGCCAAGCCCTGGGGGCCTGGCAGGCAGCGGCTTCGTCTGCCCGGCGGCGGGCGGTGTGCCTCGACCCACCCCAGGGCGCTGCGGGACGAAGGCGACAGCCGCCGCCGGCCCCCCCCCCCCCGCCCGCGGGCGGGCGCCCCCCCCCGACGGTGGGGCGCGCCCCGGGCGCCCCCCG